>PUMS01000143.1 GCA_003551485.1 Phycisphaeraceae bacterium
AGGGCGAGTGGGCTGCTTCTGCTCCCGGAGGGCGGAGGCCGGGGGGGGGCAGGGGACGTTGCCCCGGCGGGAAGCGACAGGAGGTCGTACCTGGGATGGGGCGATGACTGGCAGATGGCGACCACAGGCGGTGGTGGCCGACATCACGGATTACACGGACCACACGCGGCCGATGTCGGCGGCGTGGACAGGAAAAACCCGCTCATGGCTCAGATCAATGGCCCGGAACTGCTTCGTCTGGTCGACTCGATCGCGCGTGACCGCAACATCGAGAAGGAATCGCTCTATACCGACATCGAGCAGGCGATGGTCTCGGCGGCGCGCAAGCACTTCAACGCCGTGGACACCGATGAGTTCATCTGCGAGTTGGATCGCCTCAGCGGCGCCATCCGCTTGTGGCACAACGGCGAAGAGGTGCCGCTGAGCCGCCTGGGCCGCATCCCGGCGCAGACGGCCAAGCAGGTGATGATCCAGCGCTTCCGCGAGGATGAGCGGGCGAGCATCTACGATGAGTATTCCCAGCGCATCGACGAACTGATCACGGGCGTGGCCCAGCGCTACGAGGGCGGCGCGCTGGTGGTGCAGGTCGGTCGCGCTGAGGGCTTCATGCCCCGCAGCGAGCAGATTCCGGGCGAGCAGCATCAGCCGGGTGAGCGGGTCCGCTGCCTGATTCTGGACGTTCGCGAGACGGCCAGCCAGATCAAGATCGTGCTCAGCCGGGCGCACCCGGACTTCATCCGCCGCCTGTTCGAGGTCGAGGTGCCGGAGGTGCAGGAGCGGATCATCGACATCAAGGCCATGGCCCGCGAGCCGGGGCGGCGGACGAAGATCGCGGTGGCCTCGATCGACTCGAAGGTCGACGCCGTGGGCGCGTGCGTGGGCGTGCGTGGCAGCCGGATCAAGAACATCGTCGATGAACTGGGTGGTGAGAAGATCGACATCGTGCGCTGGAACGAGTCCAGCCAGGTGCTGATCCAGAACGCGCTGAAGCCCGCGGAGGTCGAGGAGATCTCGCTGTGCTTCGAACTCGGCCGCGCCACCGTCGTGGTCGCCGAGGATCAGCTCTCGCTGGCCATCGGCAAGCACGGCCAGAACGTTCGTCTTGCCGCGCGGCTGACCAACTGGGACATCGACATCCTCACGCCGGCCGAGTTTGCCCGGAGCCTCGAGATCATGCACGAGACGCTGCGTGAGGTCGAGGCCGTCACCGATGAGCATATCGACCGGCTGGCGGCGCTTGGCGTGATCAGCGTCTTCGACGTCGAGGAGGTCGGGGCCGAGTACCTGGCCGATGCGGTGGGCATCGAGCAGGAGCTGGCCGAGAACGTGGTGGCCCATGCCTCCGAGCGTGCCAAGGAGGTGGCCGAGCAGCAGCAGCGTGATAAGGAGGAGGCCGAAGCCCGCCGCGCCCTCGAGGCCGCTCAGCCCGGCGCTGCGCAGGCCGCGGCGATCCTGGGCGAGGGCCGGGCCTCGGAGGGTGGCGATTCCGGGCAGGCCGGCGAGGAAGGCGACATCGTCTCGATGCTCGAGGGGTCGCGGCAGGCTGCTGCGCGGCCCGGTGAGGCGGGTCTGGATGACGGCGCTTCCGCGGGCGCAACCGGGGCCGAGCAAGAGGGCGATGGCGAGAGCGAGGGTGAGGGCGATGGCAGTGAGGTTGAGGATGGTGAAGGTTCACTGGAAGGCGAGTCGGCCCGGTCCGAGGGTGAGCAGGCGCCCCAGCCGCTGGCCGACCGGACCCGTGAGGGTCAGTAGAGTCCGTTTGATGAACCATCGGCGCGCGGCGGTCGCGTGTGCGGCCGCGGTCGATGGTGTCCAAGGAGCAGGCTTTGGCTAAGTCGCGTCGCGTGTTCGAGCTCGCCAAGGAGCTGGGCGTTTCCAGCAAGGCTGTCATTGCCAAGTGCAAGGCCGAGGGTGTGCCCGACATCATCAACCACATGTCGAAGGTGAAGCTCGGTCTCGAGCAGACCATCCGGGAATGGTTCAGCGAGGAACACAAGGTCGACACCGCCGTGGAAGCGGCCGAGCAGGTGGACCTCAACCGGGTCAAGAAGCCCGCCCGCCGCCGCGCACGCCCGGCGGGCTCGGCCGCGGCTTCCGGTGGTGGCGATGCGGAGGACTCGCAGGTCGCCGTTGCCGAGCCGGAAAAGGGCGAGGAGGAGCCCCAGGCGGCCGCCGGCGAGCCGGAAGATGGGGGTGATGACGGTGCCGCCGTGGCCGAAGCTGAAGCCGAAGCACCGGCCGGGCCTGCGCGGCCCACAGCGCGGCCGAGGCGCAAGGAGGATGCCGGTGCCCCCGCCGCGCCTGATGCCTCCGCTGCGCCCCCATCGGCGGCGCCCGAGGCCGAAGCCGAGTCGCCGGCGCAGGACGTTGCCCAGAAGCGCAAGCAGCCGGCAGGGCAGGACACGGACCAGCCCGCTTCGGCCCCGGCGCAGGCGGCTTCGGGCGGGGAGAAGATCGAGACCGACGAGACCGCCGAGCCGGTCAAGGCCACCCGCCGCGCCCCCATGGGCCCTGTGGGGGTGCCCAACGTACCGACGCGTCCTGAGAACGTCGGCCCGGCGGGCGAGCGGCTGGAGCGGCCGGTCAGTGCCAAGCTCAAGGGTCCGAAGGTCGTCCGCATCGAGAAGCCCGACAGCATCGCCGCGCCGCGTTCTCGCCGACCCGGCGGTGGGCCCGGGCGCGGGCCGGGCGCCCCCGGCGGCCCGGAGCGCGAGTCGGGCGGTGAAGCGCAGGTGGCGCGCAGCCGCGGGCCGGTGCGTGGCCGCGGTGCCGGTGCCGGGACCGGTCGGGAGGCGGAAGGCGAGTCCCGGCGCGGGGCGGGCAAGCGTCGTGCGTTGAGCAGTCGGCGCGGCGGGGGGCGTTACGGTGAGGCGCTGCCCACCGGCCCGACGAAGCTGACCGCGGCGGACGTAGCCGAGCTCGATGCCCGGCTCAACCAGTCCGCCGGCTACGTGCAGCGAAAGCAGAAGGCGCTGCGGCGGCGCGACGGCGGGGGCACCGCGGCACAGCCGGCGCTGGTCACCGGGGGCAAGGTCGAGATCGAAGAGCCGATCTTCATCAAGGACCTGTCGGCGGCCACCGGCATCAAGGCCGCTGACATCATCAAGTACCTGTTCAAGCAGGGGATCATGACCAACATCAACTCGGCCATCGACGCCGACACGGCGATGGAAGTGTGCCTCGAGTACAACATCGAGCTCGAGGTCAAGGCTCAGAAGAGCGCCGCCGAGCAGATCGAGGCCGAGTTCGAGGCCCGCGCGCAGGTCGACGTGCGCCCGCGCCCGCCCATCGTCACCGTGCTCGGCCACGTCGACCACGGCAAGACCAGCCTGCTCGACCGCATCCGTGCCGCCGACGTGGCCGCCCACGAGGCCGGGGGCATCACCCAGCACGTGGGCGCCTACCGCGTCACCGTGCACGGGGCCGACGGGCAGGAGAAGACGGTGGTCTTCCTGGACACCCCCGGCCACGAGGCTTTCACCTCGATGCGCGCCCGCGGGGCGGGCCTGACCGACCTTGTCGTGCTGGTCTGCGCCGCCGATGACGGCGTGATGCCGCAGACGGTCGAGTCGATCAACCACGCCCGGGCCGCGGGCGTGCCGATCGTGGTGGCGCTGAACAAGATCGACAGGCCCGAGGTCGATGACACCCAGATCCAGAAAATCTACGGCCAGCTCGCCGCCCAGGGACTCAACCCCGTGCCCTGGGGCGGTGACACGGAGGTGGTGTCCACCAGCGCCACCACCGGTCAGGGCGTGGAGGAACTGCTGGAACTGCTCGACTACCAGGCCGAACTGCTCGAGCTGAAGGCCGACTACGGCGGCCCGGCGCGCGGCACGGTGATCGAGAGCGAGATGCAGGAAGGCCGCGGACCGGTGGCGCGGGTGATGGTCGAGCAGGGGCAGTTGAAGGTCGGCGGTTTCATCGTCGTCGGCCGCGCCTTCGGACGCGTCCGCGACATGACCGACGACCGCGGCCGTTCGATCCGCGAGGCCGGCCCGGCGACGCCGGTCGAGCTTTCGGGCATCGACATGGTGCCCGATGCGGGCAACAAGTTCTTCGTCACCGACACGCTCAAGCGGGCCGAGGAAGTGGCCCACCACTACCGCGAGATCGAGCGCGAGCAGCAGCTTGCCAGCAAGACGAAGGTGACGCTTGCCAACTTCGCCGAGCAGCTCGCCGCGGGCGAGACGCGCGAGCTCCGCGTGGTGCTCAAGGCCGACGTGCACGGCTCGCTCGATGTGCTTCGCAAGAGCCTGGAGGAGATGGGCAACGACGAAGTCAGCGTGCGCGTGCTGCACGCGGCGGTGGGCGGGGTGACCGAGAGCGACGTGCTGCTGGCCGATGCCTCTGATGCGGTGATCATCGGCTTCCACGTGGTCATCCCCCCGGCGGTCCGCGAGATCGCCGAGCAGCACAAGGTGGACGTGCGGCTGTACCGCATCATCTACGACCTGACCAACGATGTGAAGTCGGCGCTGGAGGGGCTGCTCAAGCCCGAGGTGAAGGAAGAGGTCCTTGGCCGGGCCGAGGTGCGGCAGGTGTTCCGCGTCTCGAAGATCGGGCAGGTCGCCGGCTGCCTGGTGACCGAGGGGGTGATTCAGCGAAACACGAAGGTCCGCGTCGAGCGCGACGGCACCGTGGTCACCGACAACCGCGAGCTGGCCTCGCTGAGGCGGGTCAAGGACGACGTGCGCGAGGTGCGCATGGGCACCGAGTGCGGCATCCGCGTGGCCGGCTTCGACGACGTCAAGCCCGGCGACGTGATCACCTGCTACAAGGTGATCGAGGTCAAGCGGACGCTGGACTGAACCAACGCGACAGGGCAACCCGTTCAACCGGACCGGCGGGTTCGGGCCGCCGGGAACTGGTGTGGTCAGCATGGTAGTGGGCATTCTCCAGATCGAGTTGGCGATCGAGTGGGCCGGCTCGCTCAAGGACAAGCGGCGCGTGGTCAACAGCCTCAAGGACCGGCTGCATCGCCAGCACCAGGTGTCGGTGGCGGAGGTCGACTCCCAGGATGAGCCCCGGCGCGCCATCCTGGGCATCACCCTGGCCAGCAGCAGCGTGCCGCACGCCCAGAGCGTGCTCAGCCGCCTGCTGGACAAGCTCAAGACCCACCCCGACTGCTTCGTCAGCGACCACCGCCTGGAAATCCTCACCGGCCAGTAGCACTGCGCTCGCCAGCCTCCGGGCCGGCAGCGCCGCTGCAGCCGAGAACCGTGGCGGCAACCGGCAGGCCCCGATCGCCGCTTTGCCCGTTACCTGCTACCCTCCGCGGCCGGCTCCCGCCCCCGTGTGGTGCCCCCGCCTCTGGCTTACCCGCCATCCCCGCCCAGATGCCCATGACCGTACGAAGGCAACAGGTCGCATCCACGCTCAAGCGGCTCATCAGCGATGCGCTGCAACGGCAGGTCTCCGACCCGAGAATCGCCGGGCTGGTCAGCGTCACCCGCGTCGAGCTCAGCTCGGACATGGCGCAGGCCTCGGTCTTCGTCTCGGTGATGCCGGCGCAGTATGAGCGCCGCACGCTGGCCGGGCTTCGCAGTGGAGCCGGGCATATCGCCCGGCTTGTGCGGCCGCACCTGCACATGAGACGCTCGCCGCGGCTGGAGTTTCGTCTCGACGACACGCTCAAGAAGCAGGCCGAGGTCTACGATGCCATCCGCGAGGGCATCGAGCAGGAAGGGCCCGCACCGGCCATCGAGCCCGATGAGCCGGCCCACGGCGATGCCCCGCCCCACGAGGCACACGGCGATGAAGCGGCGGCTTCATCCGCTGAGCCCCCCACCCCGCCACCCGCCGAGGCGCCCCCGCAGCCCCCGGTGCGCCCGCAGGAGGATTCGAATTGAAAAACGCAACCGCTTACGCCCGCAAGCTCGCTCCCTTGATCAAAAGGCTCAGTCAGGCCCATGAGCCGGTCGAGCCCGAGCCGCTGCCGCCTCTGGCGCGGCTGGTGATGAGCTACCTCGAGTGGAACGCCGACACGAAGCAGGCCACCGAGGCCTATCAGCGCCTGATGGAAAACTGCGTGGACATCAACGACCTTCGCGTCACCCACGCACACGTGGTGGCGCGGCTGCTGGGGCCGAAGTACCCCTTGGCCGAGCAGCGTGCCGAACGGATGCGCGATGCGCTGCACGCGATCTTCAAAGCCTTTCACGCCACCAGTCTCGACCCGCTCAGCGTCCGGGGCAAGAAGCAGGTGCGCAGCTTCCTCGATGCGCTGTCGGGCATGGTCCCCTACGTGGCGGCACAGGTGACGCTGCTGGGCTACGGCGGTCATGCCGTGCCCGTGGATGACGTGCTGGCCGAACTGCTGCGGCAGGAGGAGGTGGTCGACCCCGAGGCCACGCTGGGGAGATCGTGGCGTTCATGGAGCGGCACATCCGCGCCGACAACGCACACCAGACCCACCTGCTGCTCCGCGCCTGGGCCGATGCCGCCGGCCGCCGGTACCAGCCCCAGGGTGCCGGCGCCGCCGGTTGACGGTCGGGGCAGCCCGGCCCCTTGCTCCCCTCTCTCCTTGGGAGCGGGACTGGGGGTGAGGGAAGCGGGTAGGGTGGGTCAAGCGCAGCGGACCCACCGCCCAACTGTCCGTCACCGCTGCGCCGGTCGCCCCTGGTGGCTTGTCCGCCCATTCCCATGGCCCGGCTCGATGGTGCCGGCGGCATTGTGGGTGAGGGCACGCGGTGGTGGGTCCGCCGCGCTTGACCCACCCTACCTTCGGCACCTGCCCTCACCCCAGCCCTCTCCCACCCCCGGAAAGGGAGAGGGGGCCGGAGGGGCGTTGTTTTGGCAACAGCAGTTCAACAGATGAGGAAAAGCAACCGTGATCGATGAAGCCAACCGACCGCTGCTGCGCATCGGCATTCCCAAGGGCAGCCTCCAGGAGTCCACCGCCGACCTGTTCCAGAAGGCCGGCTACGACCTGCGCATCAGCGACCGATCCTACTTCCCCAGCATCGACGATCCGGACATCCAGTGCATCATGTTCCGCGCCCAGGAGATGAGCCGTTACGTCGAGGACG
This sequence comes from Phycisphaeraceae bacterium, assembly GCA_003551485.1. Taxonomy (GTDB): domain Bacteria; phylum Planctomycetota; class Phycisphaerae; order Phycisphaerales; family Phycisphaeraceae; genus B1Sed10-187. The sequence goes on from PUMS01000143.1 coordinate 7,032, forward strand.
GCGTGATCGACGTGGGCATTACAGGCTGCGACTGGGTGATCGAGAACGGCTCGGAGGTGCACGAGGTTTGCGAACTGGCCTACTCCAAGGCCACCGCCCGGCCGGCGCGCTGGGTGCTGGCGGTGCCGGAGGAGTCGCCGGTGCGAAAGCCCGACGACCTTGCCGGCGGCATCATCGCCACCGAACTGCTCAACGCCACGCGGGCGTATTTCGACCAGCGCGGCATCAAGGTGCGCAAGGTCGAGTTCTCATGGGGCGCGACCGAGGTCAAGGCCAGGCTCGTCGATGCCATCGTCGATATCACCGAGACCGGCTCATCGCTGCGTGCCAACAAGCTGCGGGTGATCGACACGGTGCTGACCAGCACCACGCGGCTGATCGCCAACCACCAGGCCTGGGCCGATTCCCGACGCCGCGCCCGCATCGAGGACCTGGCCCTGCTGCTTCGCGGCGCGATCGCGGCCAGGCAGAAGGTGGGGCTGAAGATGAACGTGCCCCGCGCCGGCCTGGCCGAAATCACCGCCATGCTGCCGGCGGAGAAATCGCCCACCGTCAGCCCGCTGGCCGATGAGACCTGGGTGGCGCTGGAGGTGATCGTCGAAGAGGCCGTCGAGCGCGAGCTGGTGCCCAGGCTGGTGCGGGCCGGGGCCATCGGCATCATCAGCTACCCGCTGAACAAGGTCATCTGAACCGCCCCGGCCCTCCGGGCGGACCGGGGCGCACAGCGCCCCTGCCCCCGGCCCGAGTTGGGGTGACACGGCAAGGCCCGGCGGCATAGAAATAGGCACCGTTCCCGGGCATGGGGGCACAGGGGGCGCAGGGGGCTGCCGGTGGCTTGTCCGCCAATGCCCCGTGCCCGGAGCGGCAACCCCCGCGGGCAGGCAGCCGCGGGATGGATGGGGGGCTGGTGAGGACGTTTGATGAGTGTGCGGACCACCACGATCCCGGTTCTGGCCCTGGCCTCGCTTCTGGCCGGGGCCTGTGTCGGCGGGCACCGGGCCGCTGCGCCGCCGAGCATCGAGGCCGTGATCGCCTCGCTGGAGGGGGAGGCTCCCGAGTCTCTGGCCGAGCCCGACCGCTTCAGCGCCACGCGGCAACTCGATCCGCCGCCGGACGTTCCCGCCGAGCTGATTCAGCCCCGACGCGGCAGCGAACTCAAGCGTGCCAACCTGTCCCTGGCCGAGGTGCTTGAGAAACTGACCAGCCGCGATGCGACCCCGCCCCCGCCGCCGGCTCTGGCCGCACCTGACGCCGCTGGCAGTGGGGCAGCGGACGACGGCCCGGCCCGAAAGCAGCAGCAGGATGGGGAGCATTCTGATGATGAGGCGGCCGATGATGACGCCGTCCCCGACCCGCCCCGGCCCCACGATGAGCCTTCCCTGAAGGTGCAGCGGGCCTACCTCCAGGCCCGCGCCGCCCAGTACGAGGGCGACCCGCGGCGGGGGCTGGCGGCACTGGCCCCGGCCCTTCGCGAGGCGCCGGATGAACCGGCCCTGCTGCGCCTGGCGGGGGAGTTCTACCTGGGGATCGGTGATGGCCCCAGTGCCCTGATCAGCTTCCGCCGCGCCCTCGCCCAGCGGCCCGATGACGTGCAGTCGCTCTACTTTCTGGGCCGCTATCACTCCAGCCAGCAGCAGTGGGAGCAGGCCATCAGCGCCCTTGGGCGGGCGGCGGGCCTGGACATGTGGCGGGGCGATCCGGGTCTTGCGATTCTGGTGCCCCATTTCCTGGGCATGGCCCTCGAGCGTGAAGGCTACGATGCCGCCGCCGCCGAGGTCCTCCATCGCCTGCTCAAGGGCGGGCTGGATGGACGCTACTCGGCGCGATTCAGTCGCGACGTCAGCGTGCTGATGCGGCGGGAGGCCGAACTGTGGCGCCGGCTCGGTGACGGCTTTCACCGCATCGACCGGCCCGACCGGGCGCTGGCGGCCTACCACCGCGCGGCGGAGCTGGAGCCGGGCCTTCCCGAGCCGCTGGCCGCAAGGCTGACCTACGCCCTGCTTCGCCTGGAACATGCGGGCGCGGCCTGGGCGCTGGTGCTCGATCAACTCGAACTGACGGCGGCATCCGATGCCACGTTGCGGCTGCTGGAGTACCTCACCGACCGCCACCCGCCCGATGCCCACTTCCCCGCCCAGCTCGAGCAGCTCTACAACCGCCTGGATAAACCCCGGCGGATCGTCCTGCTGCTGGCGAGGACCGAACCTCCGGCGCGGGCCCAGTCGCTGCTGGCCGAGCATCTGCGGGCCCACCCGGAAGATGAGCGGGTGCTGGACCGGCTGCTGGACATCGCCGTGCAGCGCGACCACCCGCGGGCGTGGCGCGAGGCGGTCGCGGCGGTGGTGGCGGCACTGGAGAACGAGCCCGAGCAGGCCCGCCGTTTCGCCTCGCGGCTGCTTCAGGCTCGTGGCGGGCCCCGGCCTCTGCTCGAGGCGCTGGACCGCCTTCCTTCCGGGCCCGGTCGCAGCGCGGCGGCTCACTTTCTGCGTGGTTCGGCTTGGGAGACCGGCGGTGAGGTGGACAAGGCAGCCCAGGCCTTGCAGCGGGCCATCGAGACGGCCCCGGACTTTCATACCGCACGCTTGAGTCTCGCCGCCAACCGCCTCAGGGCCGGCGAGCCCGAGCAGGCCCGCCGATGGCTGGAGCCGCTGTGGGACCGGCCCGAGCCGCGCATCGCCGCCCTGGCGGCCACGATCCTGG
>PUMS01000442.1 GCA_003551485.1 Phycisphaeraceae bacterium
GCCGCCAGCCGCATGGTGCTGAGACTGGAGGACGATGCTCCCACGCATCGATTCTGGCCCCACCGCTTTGCGGCCACCCTGACCATCCTGCTCGAGGATGAACTGACCATCGCCCTGGCCGTGTGCAACCCCGACCATGCGGAGGGCGACCTGCGTTTCGAAGAGGCGCTGCACACCTACTTCGCCGTGGCCGACGTGCGACAGGTGAGCATCACCGGCCTGGCCGGCGCCAACTACATCGACAAGGTCGATGCCATGCAGCGCAAGCGCCAGGGCGATGAGCCGATCCGCATCCGCGGCGAAACCGACCGAATCTACCTCGACACCGAGACCACCTGCGAGATCGAAGACCCGGCCGCGGACCGGCGCCTGCTGGTGGCCAAGCGCGGCTCGCGCAGCACGGTATTGTGGAACCCGTGGATCGAGAAGGCCGCGGCGATGGCGGACTTCGGCGATGAGCAGTGGTCGCGGATGCTGTGCATCGAGACGGCCAACGCCGCCGACAACGCCATCACGCTCGCCCCCGGCCAGCGCCACGAGATCAGCGCCACGCTCACCGCACGGTCGATGTAGAAGCCACAGCGGTGGGGGCGTGCCCCCTGCGCCGAGCCCCCGGCGCCGCCGGACTGCGGCATGGGGCGCCCCCCTCATCGGTTTTCGCCCCCGTCCGCGGTTGTTCGACCGGTATCCGGTGGTATGCTTTGAAGGGCGCGGCCTGCGGGGCTCAAAGAGGGATCGAGCGTGTCCGAAGACAAGGTTCCAACGCCTGCCGACCGTGGGCCGCGGCGCCCGCCGCGCGGCGGGGACCGTGCCGCGGATGCGGCCTCCCTGATCGGCCGGCGTCTGGGGCGATTCCGTGTGCTGGAGGTGATCGGCGAGGGGGCGATGGCCAGCGTCATGCTCGCCGAGGATACGGCCCTGAAGCGCCGGGTGGCGCTGAAGCTGCTGCCGCGGCTTGCGGATGACGCCAGCCGGCAGATGTGGATCGACCAGTTCATCCGCGAGGCGCGTGCCGCCGCGCGGCTGGTGCATCCGCACATCGTGCAGATATTCGAGGTCGCCACGGCCAAGGGCTTCTACTTCATCGCCATGGAGCACCTGCGCCAGGGCACGATCGAGCAACTCGTGCAGCGACAGGGCCCGCTGCCCGTTCGCCGTGTCTGCGAACTGGGCGCGCAGGCGGCCGATGCTTTGGCCTTCGCCCACGAAGCGGGCATTCTCCACCGCGACATCAAGCCGGCGAACCTGCTGCTGACCGAGCGCGGCCACTTGAAGATCGCCGACTTCGGCTTCGCCGCGATCGCCGATCCGCGCGATGACTTCAAACTGCCGTTCAGGATCATCGGCACACCGTTCTACATGGCGCCGGAAGTGGGCAGGGGGCAACATTCATCGCAATCCGACATCTTCGCGCTGGGTGCGGTGCTGTGGTTTGCGCTGACCGGGCGGGCGCCGTTTGCGCTGCGGGCGCCGGTGGATGTGCTGCGTATTCGCGATGGCATCGATCTTCCCGACCTCAGGGCGTTGCGGCCGGACGTGCCCGATGACCTGGTCCGCTGCCTGGACCGTGCCCTCTCGCGCCGGCCGCACGATCGTCACGACAGCGCTGCGGCGATGTGCGAAGCACTGCGCGAGGCGGCCGAGGCGGGCCCGCAGGGGGCCATGCCCGAACCGATCCCACTCGATGAGCCGCCCGAGGATGAGCTTGGCCGCCTTTCACGTGCCTCGTTGTCGGCCTCGGCCGCCAGTGCCGTCGGTCGCAGCCGTTCCGGCTACCCCACCCGCCACCGCCGCCGCCGCGAGCTTCTGCGCCTGGCGCTCGGCGGCGCAGCGCTGGTGCTGCTGGCGGCGGGGATCGTCCTTTTTGTACTGCTTGGCGAGGTTGGCGGCGGCGGCAATGAAGGCGATGGCGGCGCCGACTCCGGGATTGGCACGCTGGAATCGCCCCCGCAGGCTGCGCCGGGCGGAGCGAGCCCAAAGGACGGCGGCGCCCCGCACGGGGAGGGTACACCAACGAGCGCGCGGGGGAACGCGGCTGGTGAGTCCGATGCCTCGGCCGCGGCGGGGCCGTGACCGCCCTATCACGTGCAATCGCTTACCACTGATCAACTTGTGCGCGATGGTGGGGGCCGGGGGCCTGGATTCCGGGGCGAGGGGCAGCGGTCTTGATGGGGTGAATGCCCCATTGTGAGGTCAAATGGATCGTTTGGGGTGTTTACCCGATAGGCGCCATGTGTATACGAACGTATTCTTCTGCCGACAAATGTAATCCCGGCACGTGGGGTGGAACCCCCACACGCCGCAAAGGAGTGCCTCTGTGATGCGTCAGAAGCTCAGTCACCTCAACGGCTTCGTGCACGAACACCTCTCCCGCAGCGAGCGCCTTCTGCTCATCCTCTACTACTACGAGGAACTCAGTTTCCAGGAGATCGCCATGGTCATGGACACGCCGGAGTACCGCATCAGACAGATGCACCAGTCGCTCACCGAGCGCATCAAGCGCTTCATGCATTCTCAACCCGCGGCCGACGGCGAGCGCCGCGCCGTGTTCGCCGCGGGCGCCCCGGCTGTGGCCTGACCGAGGGTGCCGGATGGAGTCCTGCCTGCACGCTTCTACAATGCCGGACCGCCGACTTGCAGGAGCAGCGTGGCAGCCGAATCGACCCAGCCCGGCCTCGATCCCGATGTCCTCGAGCATTGCCTCGGGCGCGACCGGCCGCGCCTGCGCCGGCTGATGCACACCATCGGCCAACGCCGGCGCCGGGGCCGGCCGCACGATCGGCTGTTGGTGCAATGGCAGCAGCAGGTCGAGGCCTCGACCGCGGCCCGCCGGCGCCGCCTCGCGGCAGTGCCCAGGCCCACCTACCCGCCCGACCTGCCCATCAGCGCCAAGCGCCATGCCATTGCGCAGGCCATCGCGGACAGTCAGGTCGTGGTCGTCTGCGGGCAGACCGGCTCGGGCAAGAGCACGCAGTTGCCCAAGATATGCATCGAGGTCGGGCGCGGCGTGGATGGGCTGATCGGCCACACCCAGCCCCGGCGCATCGCCGCGCGCTCGATCGCCGCGCGGCTGGCTGAAGAACTCGACCGTCCGCTCGGTCGCGAGGTCGGCTACAAGGTGCGGTTCGGCGACCGCACCAGCGCTGATGGGCTGGTCAAGGTGATGACCGACGGCATCCTGCTGGCCGAGACCCAGCAGGACCGCTCGCTGGGGTCCTACGACACGATCATCATCGATGAGGCCCACGAACGCGGGCTCAACATCGACTTTCTGCTGGGCTACCTGCATCAGCTCCTGCCGCGGCGGCCGGACTTGAAACTCATCATCACTTCGGCCACGATCGACCCCGACCGCTTCAGCCGCCATTTCGGCGATTGTCCGGTCATCGAGGTCTCCGGCCGCGCCCACCCGGTCAAGCTGCGCTACCGCCCGCTGCGCACGGATGACCCGGACGAGCAGGATCGGGACATGGTGCAGGGGGTTCTCGATGCCGTGGATGAACTGGCCCGCGAGGACCGTGCGGGGCGGGACGATGTGCTGGTCTTTCTGCCCGGTGAGCGCGAGATCCGCGAGGTGGCCGAGGCGCTGAGCAAGCATCACCCGCCGCAGACCGAGATTCTGCCGCTGTTCGCCCGCCTTTCGGTCGAGCAGCAGATGCGCATCTTCCGGCCGCACACGGGCCGCCGCATCGTGCTGGCGACGAACGTGGCCGAGACATCGTTGACGGTGCCGGGCATCCGTCACGTGGTCGACAGCGGTGTGGCGCGCATCAGCCGTTACAGCCCGCGTGCGAAGGTGCAGCGCCTGCCCATCGAGCCCATCTCGCGCGCCTCGGCCGATCAGCGAAAGGGCCGCTGCGGCCGCGAGGCGCCGGGCATCTGCATCCGCCTCTACGCGGAGGCCGACTTCGATGCGCGCGAGCCCTTCACCCCGCCCGAGGTCCAGCGCACCAACCTTGCCAGTGTCATCCTCCAGATGAAGACGCTGGGGCTTGGCGAGGTCGAGCAGTTCCCCTTCCTCGACCCGCCGCGGCCGGCCATGGTGCGGGAGGGCTACCGCACGCTGCACGAACTCGGTGCGGTGGATGAAGGCCACGAGCTGACCCCCCTCGGCCGCGAGCTTGCCCGCCTGCCCATCGACCCGCGTCTGGGACGGATGATCCTCGAGGCGAAGCGGGAAAACTGCCTCGGTGAGGTGCTCATCATCGCCGCAGCGCTGAGCATCCAGGACCCGCGGCAGCGCCCGCCCGATGCCGAAGCCGAGGCCGACCGCGCCCACGCGGCCTTCGCCGATGAGGATTCGGACTTCTACAGCCTCATCAACCTGTGGCACTTCTACCAGAAGCAGGTCAAGAAGCTGTCCAACAGCCAGTTGCGTAAGTGCTGCCGGCAAAACCACCTGTCCTACATCCGCATGCGCGAGTGGCAGGATGTCCACCGCCAGCTCAAGGACCTGATCGCCACCCGCGGCACGCACCTGAACAGCGAGCCCGCACCCCGCGATGCGGTACACCGCGCGGTGTTGAGCGGGCTGCTGTGCCAGGTCGGGTGCCTGGGCGATGGCTATGCCTACTCGGGCGCTGGTGGCAACCGCTTTCACATCTTTCCCGGCTCGGGTCTTTTCAAGGCCAAACCGAAGTGGGTGATGGCCGCGGAACTGGTCGAGACCACGCGGCTGTATGCCCGCACCGTGGCGCGGATTCAGCCGCAGTGGCTCGAACAACTCGCCCCGCACCTGATCCGGCGTACCTGGAGTAACCCGCGCTGGAACCCGCGAAGCGGCCACGTGCAGGCCGATGAGAAGGTCACGCTCTACGGCCTGCCCATCGTCACCGGCCGCACGGTGCATTACGGGCCGGTCGATCCTGAGGCGGCACGGCGGCTGTTCATCCACCACGCGCTGGTGCTCGGTGAATGGCGCACGAAGGCTGCGTTCTTCGAGCACAACCGGGCACTACAGCGCCGTGTGGAAGCGCTCGAGGCGAAACTTCGGCGCAGGGACCTGCTGGCCGGTGAAGATGCGCGATTCGCCTTCTACGATGCCCGCATTCCTGCCGAAGTGTACAACGGCCCCGCCTTCGACCGCTGGCGCCGCCGCGCTGAACGCGACCATCCGCAACTGCTGAACATGCAGCTTACCGATCTGATGCCGGACGACTCGCCCCTTATGCCGGGCCAGGGGCCGGCGGCGAGCGATGCCGATGAGGTGTTTTCCCGCATCTCAGCGGCTTTTCCGGACGAACTCGATCTCGGCTCGGCGCGCTTCCCGTTGGGCTACATCTTCGACCCGGCCGACCCCGCCGACGGCATCACGCTGACCGTGCCCGTCGAGGCCTGCAACCTGCTCACGCCCCAGCGTCTGTCGTGGCTGGTGCCCGGCCGCGTGCGTGAAAAAGCCATCGAACTGATCCGCGGCCTGCCGCGCGACCTGCGGCGGGCCTTCGTCCCCGTACCCGACGTGGTCGAGCGCATCATGCCCCGGCTTCAGACCCCGCGCGGCTCGCTGACCGAGGCGCTCAGTGAAGCGCTCCAACAGTACGGTGGTGTGAAGGTCCCCACCGCGGCGTGGGCCGACGTCGGCCTGCCCCCGCACCTGTTGATGAACGTGCGCATCGTGGATGAGCAGCAGCGGGTGCTGGCCGAAGGCCGCGACCTCGAGGCGCTTCGCCAGAAGCTCGGCGACCGCATCCGCCAGAGCCTGGCGCGGCTGGGCGCTGCCCGGTTCGACCGCGAGGGGCTGACCGAATGGAGCTTCGACGACCTGCCCGAGCAGATCGAGCACGACCAGGGCGGTGTGCTCATCCGCGCCTTTCCCGCCCTGGTCGATGAAGGCGACAGCGTGGCCCTTCGCCTTGCCGACAGCCCCGCCGCCGCCGCGCGGATGACACGCGCGGGTCAGCGACGCCTCTTCATGCTTCAGGTCCGCCGTGAGCTGAGCTACCAGAAGCGGCTGATCGAGGGCCTGGATCAGATGCGGCTTCAATACCGGGCGCTACGCAAGAGCGAGGACCTGACCGGCCAGCTCATCGAACTCATCGCCGACTGCGCCTTCTTTAGCGAGCAGGGCCTGGTCCGCACGCGCGATGCGTTCACCGTGCGGTGCGAGCGTGCCTGGGACCGGCTCGACACCGCGCGCGCTGAAGTCTGCCGCCTGGTCGAGCAGGCTTTCACCGCCGCACACGCCGCGGCGGCGAAGCTCGAGGGCGTCACCTGGCCCGATGCCGCCGCGCCCTCGGTCGCGGACGTGCGCCGGCAGTTGGCCGACCTGCTCGCCGGCCGGTTCCTGCTCGAGACCGACTACGGCTGGCTTCGCCACCTGCCGCGCTACCTGGCGGGCATCGCCCACCGTCTGGACAAGCTCCGCCACGGCGGGGCCGGGCGCGACCGCGAGTTGCTGGTGTACATCCACCCGCACGTGGAGGCCTGGCACTTGCAGAAACAGGCCCACGACCGCCGCGGCGTGATCGACCCCGCCCTCGAGCTCTACCGCTGGATGATCGAGGAATACCGCATCAGCCTCTTCGCCCAGCACCTGCGCACCGCCATGCCCATATCCGAAAAACGGCTCGAGCAGCAGTGGCGGCGTGTCGAGCCGTGAACGGGTATGCGGCCCCAAGTGTTCTGGGCACACCCGATGCATCATGGTGACCGGAAGAGGGTCAACCGGGAGGATGCGCCGTGGTGCTGCCGGCTCATCGAAGCAGGTCCTCGATGCCCAGGGCCAGGGTCAGCCAGGCGCCGAGGTCGATGCCGATGGTGACATCGAGGTCGCCCACCCCGCGGATGCGGCCGTCGGCGTCGGGCTGGGGGCGAAGCTCGATCAGGAGGGTGTCTTCCTGCGGGCGGCTGAAGACCGCAGCGCGCAGCGAGCGGAAGCGGTAGTTCTGAAGCGACTGATCGAGGATGGCCATGATGGTGGTGCGGGCGGGCTGGGGGCCGATGGTCTGGGCGGCGCCTTGGACGATCTGGCTGCGCCAGTCGGCGTCGGCGACCTCGAGCCGGCCGCCGAGGTTGGGCACGCTGGAGAAGTGGCCATCGAAGACCTGGAGGTGGCCCCGCCGCGCTTCGGTCGGCAGGGTGAGGATCAGTTGCATCGAGCCGACGATGGGGCCGCTGCCGCGGACGCCGCCGTCGGTGGCCTGGTCGAGGAACTTCAACAGCTCGACGTGGTCCAGGTGCAGATCGAGTCGCAGAGTGGGCTCGAGCAGGTCGATGTTGAGGTTGCGCACGGCGATGCGCGGCGGGCGCGCGGGGATGATCGTGGCCGGCCGCTGTTCCGCCTGGCCCGCCCCCGCCCCCGGCCCCGGCCCCGGCCCCGCTCCTGCGGTGGCGGCGGGATCCCATTTCCAGAAGGTGGTGGCGATGGCCAGCTTCGGACCCGGTTCGATGTGGAAGCTGGCGTAGCCATCGGTCAACTCGAGCTCTCCGGCCCGGGCGCGGCCGAGGGTCAGCCGCTGGTTGGCCGGTGTCCGCAGCTCGAGCAGGTCGGTGAAGTTGATCGCACCGTTGATCCGCTCGACCTCGACCACGCCGTCACGGTAGACCAGCCGGCCATCGGCGATGCCCACGCGGCCGCTGGTCATCGTCCGGCCGCGCTCGAAGGATACCTCGCCGATGACGTTCCACCGCCCGGCGAAGCGCATCTCGTCCAGCCCGCCGCCCATCACCGCGCGCAGGGGGTCGGCGTCGGACAGGTCGACCGGCGGCTGGCGCAGCTTCGCCTCGAAGCGCACCGGCCCGCCCAGCAGTCTCACGCTGCCACTGACCCGCGCCGGCTGCGCTTCCCACAGGGGCCACTCGCCCTCGGCGGTGAGCAGACCATCGTGAAACGCCACCATCAGGTCCATCGACCCGATCGAACGGCCGTCGCGCTCGAGGCTGCCGATGAGCAGCCGGCCCGGGTCGGGCGGGCCGGCCTCACCGCCGTGGCGCAGCGGCATCATCATCACCAGGTCATCGGCGGCGATGTCGTAATCCTCATTTCCGCCGCGCCCGCCCATGATGCTCAGCGCGCCGTCGAAGCTCAGCCCCTCATCCGGGCTGAACGTGAGCCTTCCTTCGATTCGCGATTCATCGGCCCTGGCCGTGATCGCATCCCAGCGGCCCTCGATGCCCTCGCCAAGGACCAGGGCGCCCTCGGCCGCGACGTCGAGGTCCTCAGTCCATCGCAGGCCCAGCAGGGCCGACTCCCGGCCCGTCCGCGCCAGCCCGGCCAGGTGCGCGCGGCCGGGGCCGACCGACGCCGGCTCGCCTTCACCCACCGGCACGCTCAGCGAACGCCATGCCACGGTGCTGTCAGGATCGAACCGCACCTCGATCCGCTCGCCGCGCGGCCGCAGCACGGTGCGCAGGGATGCCTCGGCCCCCTCGGCCTCAGCCCAGCGCGTGGCCAGCTCCGTCGCGGCCAGGTCCACCTCGACCCGGCCGCCGCCGAAGCGCCAGGGACGCTCGGGATGGGCGCTGCGGTGGCGTTCGATGTCGATTTCGCCGCGGGTGTGCAGCGCGGCGGCGGGGGGGAAGCGGGCGTCGGCGAAGGTGGCGATGCGGTTGAGCAGGGGCCCGGCACGATCGAGGTCGGCCGTCCAACTCAGCCGGGCCGTGGCCTGGCCATCGGGCTCGAGCCACTGCTCGAGGCGCGACAGCTCCGCCTGCATCGCCAGCTTGCCCAGGCTCGGGTCGGCCAGTGAGGCCGAGACCCGCAGGCCGCGCTCATCCTGCTCGAATGCCAGCATTGCATCGTCGATCACCTGCCCGGCGAGAATGAGCCGGGCGATGCCCAGGTGCCCTTGCAGCGTGGAAAAGCGCAACTCATCGTCGAAGGCCACCTCGGCCTGCGCGTCCAGGCCATCCACGCCCCAGCCGGCTTCGCCGTCACCGACGGAGCCGCGGGACCGGGCCCTGACATGCACGTGCGTGCGGCCGTCGCCATCGGCATCGCGGTGGTGAGCGATGGACAGGGCCAGGTCGAATCGGCGCAGCCACTGCGTCAGGCGGCCTTCACCGTGGGGCGGGCGCCGAGGCGGGGTGGAGGCCGCTTCGGGCATCACGCCGCGCGCGGTCAGGTCCACCACCCCGTCGCGGGTATCGACCCTCCCGGCCAGTCGCAGCGGCAGGCCCATCGGCTCCAGCCACAGGTCCACGTCGAGCCGGCCCCTGCCCGCGTTCGAAAGCGCCCCGCGGAAGGGGATGCGGAGCACGAGCCCTTCATAGTCCACCAGGATGGCGCAGTGACGCAGGTTGAGCCGGCTGAAGGCCAACTCATCCGCCGGCGGTGCCGGCTCGGGCGGCCGGGGCAGGGCCAGGTCGAGCCGGCCGTCGCGCACCACGATCAGCCACTGAAGGCCGGTGACGTCGATCTGCTCGAGGCGCCCGTGCCACAGCGAGCCCGGACTGTAGCGCACGTCGATGGCACCGATGCTGATTCGGCCATCCTGGCCCACCAGGTCGGCAAGCTGAACACCGCCCACCGACACCCCGCGCACCAGCACGGCCGGGTCCACCACGCCCGCCCGTTGCAGGCCGCGAAGCACCGCCCGTTGCAGCAGGTCCGGCGCAGCCAGTTGGACAAGCAGCAGGATCAGGCCGACATAGGCCACCGCGTGCATCAGCCGCCAGGGCCAGCGCCGGCGTCTGCGAGGCCGGGGTGATGAAGCGACGGCAGCGGCAGGGGGGGCCGGAGGTGGTGGACCGGTGGATGAACCTTCCACCGCC
>PUMS01000363.1 GCA_003551485.1 Phycisphaeraceae bacterium
AAGAAGTCGAAGCGGTGCGGTGCCACGAAGAGCTGCTGGTTCAGAGCAGGGGCTGTTCGCCGGCTCGGGGCGGCCATCGGTGGAACTCTCCAGCGCGTTGCTCGGTCGTCGCGACCATCTGGGTGAACGAGTTGATCGTGCAGTAGAGCGCCAGGAAGCGCTCCAGCACGGTGGCAAACAGAAACAGGCCGTTGTCGGAGAAACGGTCACGGTCGAACTGCACCGTCACCGCCAGCCCGCGGCAGAAGCCGCCGGGCATGTCGCCGCCGGCGCGAAAGACCGCGCGTCGGGCACGCACGGCACTGATGCTTCCGATCCGCGCCTGGGTCTGCGGTGAATCGTGCAGGTCGTAAAGGCTGAGAATCTCCCTGATCGCCTCGCCACCCTCATCGGCATCGACCAGCGAGAGGTAGTTGAGCGTCAGGTGGCTGATGATCCGCCACAGCGCGCCCTGCTTCAGCGGCGGGCGAAGCGTGGCGGTGGGCTGGGTCAGGCACTGCACCTGCGTCACCGGCCCGCCGCCGTGCAGGCTCAGCAGCGGCTGGCCGCCGCCGAAGGGCAGGCGCTGGGGCAGGTCGCGGCTGAGGCAGGTGGTGTGCACATCCAGCGTCCAGTCCGCCGGCGCCGCCGGTGAGAAGCCCAGGTCCACCAGCGACAGGTATACATCCGTGCCCGGGTCGATGCGCCGGCCCGTGCGGCCGGCGGGGCGCCGGGTGGCGTACCAGAAGGCGGTGCGGTCGCTCAGCTCCGCCGCGTGCTGATGGCTGTAGAACGGGGCGAAGGGCACCTGCTCACCCCGCGGGCTGGTGGCGGCGACCGAATCGACCGAGTAGACCTCCATGGCCATGGGCCGGCGGGCATCGGGCACGATGCGGTATTCCCACTGCATCTGGTTCAGGGCGATGGGCTCAGCGCGCTGGCGGAAGAGGTTGACCACGGGCGTGCAACCGAGGCGGAAGGTGCGCGCTTCGATATTCTGCTCGAGCTGCGGATTGGATGCGGTGAGAAACACCTGCAACTCGACCTCTCCGCCGAAGTCCGCCAGCAGCCCCGGCTCCAGGCCGGTCAGCTCGAAGAACAGGAACTTGGCCGGGAAGCAGAAGTACTCGCTCAGCAGCCGGTAGCCGGGGAACGAGCGCGCCGGCGCCGGCAGCACCGCTTCATCCAGATCGAAGCCCACCGGCCGCAGGGCACCGGGCCCCAGCGTCACCGCCTCGCCCTTGCCATCGGGCCGCGCCAGGGCGACCTCGACGGCGTTGTTGAACAGCAGTTCATACAGAAGCTGGGTGTGCTGCGCCTGCCCATCGAGATAGAACCGCAGCGTGGGCATGTGGTACTTGGCCAGCGGAATCGAGGGCGCATAGCCGCGCAGGGCGATCCGCAGCACCGCCGAGGCCCGCGCGCGTCGGGCGGCCTCCGGCGGGGTAAACGGCATCGCCCCCAGCGACGCCGAAACCACACTCAGCGGCAGCACGTTGACGTCATAGCAGGTGCGGAAGCGACAGGCATTGCCCTCGATCGGCTCGGTCTCGATCATCGACCCGCGCGGCACCTGCTGACCGGCCACCAGGTCGCCCTGGCCGCGGTCCAGGCCGAGTTGGACGATGGCCATTGAAGGCACCGGTGCCTGGTAGTGCGGATAGAGCACACCGAGCATGGCATCGGTGATCTCGGGAAAGCCATCCTCGAGCTTGTGGCGGATGCGCGCGCAGGAGAAGGCGAAGGCCTCGATGAGGCGCTCGACGTGGGGGTCTTCGCTGCGGCCGTCACCGCCCAGGCGCAGCCGGCCGGCCATCTTGGGATGGGCCTCGGCGAAGTCCTGGGCGGACTTGCGTATCCAGGTCAGCTCCCGGTCGTAATAGGGCAGCAACTGCTCACTCATCGCCTTGGCCTCTGGACCTGGAACTGACGGGTGGTCGGCTCGAGGATGGAATCGAACACCACCGGCTCGGGCAACGGCTCGGCGTGCAGCAGCGCATCGATGCGGAAGCGGAGCGTGCGGTCCAGGGGCTCTTCCTTGTCCAGCAGGGTCACGGTCACGCTCTTGAAGCGGGGTTCGTAGCGCTGGATCGCACGCTCGATCATGAGGCGGAAGCGGTCGCGGTCCTCACGGCCGCCCATGGGCAGCGCGGCGAAGTCGGGAATGCCGTAGTTGGCCAAAGAGGCCGTCAACTCTCCCAGCCCCGATGGCAGCGGCATGAACCGGCCGCGGGTGTTGAGCAGGTTCTCCAGGTCGCGCCGCACCGAGTGCTTCAGCTCGCGCAGCGACTGGCCGGCGCTGCGCGGCGGCTCGGTGCGCGTGGTCGGGTCGGGGTCGATCAGCCGGTCCAGCAGCGACCCGATCAGCACCGGTTGCGGTTCAATTCGGCTCATGGTCGCGCTTCCTCGTTCATCACCAGTTCACCGATCTGCATCAGCGGCAGATCCTCATCGCCCACCAGCAGCAGGCGCTGGCCCACGCCGCGGCTGGCCTGGCCGTGGATGGCGACCCAATCGGTCAGCCGCCCCAGCCGGGCCCGCGCATCCTCAGCCTCGTGGGTTCCGGGATAGAGCGCTGCGATGTAGACCTCGCCATCCGGCCCGCCGCGTACCACCATGCGCGCCGGCCGCCACAGCAGGTCGCGGGGGCGCCTGGGCGGGTGGAAGGCGACAAAGTCCACCCGGGCCATGGGAATCCAGTAGTAGGTGCCGCCGCTGGTGAGCACCTCGAAGACCGAGGCGGTCAGGTCATCGACGTCGCGCAAGTCGTCAAACGGCGTGCCATCGCAGGTGCCTTTCACGGCGGGGCGAAGCGCCTCGGCGCGCTCGAGCAGTTCGGCCGCGGCGGGGGCATCGCCCTCGCGCAGGCACACCAGCGCCTGGAGGCGCAGCTTCAGCTCCTCATCGGGCTTGTCCAGCAGTTCGGGGACGCGGCCCTGGGTGAACACCTGCCGGCGGGCCTGCTCAGCGCGGATCAGGTGGCGGAACAGCGCCACCCCCTGAACCACCTGCGGGTCCTGGTCGCCGATGACATCGAGCTGCTTGTCCGCCCGCTCGGTCTGGCCGGCGAAGCATGCCAGCTCGGCCAGCAGCCAGCGCGGCGGCAGTTCGCCGGGGTGCTCGCGCACCGTGGCGATGGCGCTTTCGATCGCCTCATCGAGCTTTCCGGCCTGGTAGAGTTCGGCTGCGGTCATCGCCCACTCCAATCGTGTTGGCCCGGCCGCCACACGCCGCTCAACGCACAGCGGCGACATCCATCTGCGTCCGCAACCGCACCGCGGCGGTCAGGTCATCGAGCTGGAAGTGCGGCCAGAGGTGAAAAACGCTGAAAAAACTGCCCGGCCTGCCCGGCTGGGGGCGGACCTGCACGCTGGCTTCGCGCAGTGGGTAGCGTGCCTTGACCGCCGCCGAGGCCTGGGCATCGGGCGAAACGTAATCGGTGATCCAGCGCTGGAGGCGGTCTTCGAGCTCGCGGGCCTCGATCATCAGCCCGATGCTGTCGCGCACGATCACCTTCAGGTAATGGGCGAATCGGCTGGCGCACAGCACGTACTGGAGCATCGCCGCGATGCGCGCGTTGGCCGTGGCGGCACGGTCATCGTAGCGCTGCGCCTGATGCAGCGAGGGCGTGCCGTAGAAGGCCGCCAGCGGGGTGTCCTTCACGCGGCAGAGGGAGATAAACCCCAGCGTGGTCAGCTCCCGCTCCTGGAGGTCGGTCACGATCAGGTCCGTCGGCGGCCGCACGGCCGTGAATGGCGGGTCGGTGGGCCAGTCGACCTCGGGCAGGCCGCTGACCAGGCCCGCGCCCAGTTCACCCGGCCGCACACCGCGGATGTCGGCCAGCCACCCGGCCTCGGAAAAGGCGCGCATCACCACCGAGCCGAACGCCCACACCGCCGTGCCCCACAGCAGATGCCCGCGATCGGGCGGCCCCGGCTCCTCGCGGAAGCAGAAGCGATCGGCACGTGTGGCCTGCGGCTCCCAGGGCGGCCGCATCAGCACCCGCGGCAGTGTCAGGGCCAGAAAACGCGCATCCTCGCGCTGGCGCAAGGAGCGCCAGCGCGCGTAGTCGGGCCGGTCGAACAGGCCGGCCACATCGTAGCCCCGCTCCATCTCGGCGAAGCGCTCGATGCCCAGCAGTTCCGGGCTGGCCCCGGCGATGAACGGGGCGAACGCCCCCGCCGCGACTTGCGCGATGGCCTCGAGCGCGGCGATGTCATCGGTGGGGTGGTCGCGGTCGGGGCGCAGGTGCATCTCATAATCGCCCAGCAGCAGGCCGAAGGGGCGGCCGCCGGGCATGCCGAACTCCTCTTCGTAGACCTTGCGCCAGAGCTGGCTCTGGTCGAACTCGGGCGCGCGCTCCAGGTCGCGCACCAGCTCGCGCCAGCTCACATCCAGCACGCGGATGTGGATCAGCGCATCGGGGTCGGCCTGCTCGACCAGGTAGCGCAGCCCGCGCCATGAGGCCTCCAGGGCCTGGAACCGCCGGTCGTGCAGGATCGCATTGAGCTGGTCGTTGAGCAGTGCATCGATGGCGGCGACGTCGCGGCCGAGTCGCCGCGCAAGCTGCGGCCAGTCGGCGTACTCCGACAGCGACTCGCCCAGCCACAGCGCGATGGCGCGCAGGGGCGAGCCTTCGGCCAGGAACCGCTCGAGGCGCGACAGCGCCGATGCGGGCGCGCCATGGCCCTCGGCCAGGGCCTCGAGCAGGTCCGCGCGGCCATCAACGAGCTCGGCACCGGGGCCCACACGCGGCGGGCCGGCGCCATCGGCGGCGGCCGAAGTTCGGGCGGTCTGTGTGGTCAAAGGGCTGATCCTCTTGCCGGCCGGTTCGGGCCTTCATCGCCGCCGCGCCGGGCCCGCGGCTGCGCCCAGCGCGGCAGTGGCCTGCGCGAGGGGATGCCGCCCGCACCAGCCGTGGCCTGACCTGGCGATGGCAGCGACCGCGGCCTCAGCCGCCCATCTGCGGGATGCGCGCCACCATCCGCAGCGACGTGGTCAGTTCCTCGAGCTGCAACCACGGCCGCAGCCACGCCACGGCGTTGTACGAGCCGGGCGCGCCGGGCACCTCGCGCACTTCGACCTTGGCTTCGGCCAGCGGGTAGCGGGCCTTGGACTCCTGATCCGGCTTGTCATCGGCCAGCACGTAGTTGCTGATCCAGCGGTTGAGCCAGTCCTCGCAGTCCTTTCGCTCCATGAACGAGCCGATCTTGTCGCGCGCGATGACCTTGAGGTAGTGGGCGAAGCGCGAGGTGGCCATCATGTAGGGCAGGCGGGCCGAGATCGCGGCGTTAGCCGTGGCGTCGGGTCGGTCGTACTTTTTGGGCTTCTGCGTGGTCTGGGCGCCGAAGAACACGGCGTAGTCGGTGTTCTTGTAATGGCACAGCGGCAGGAAGCCCAGGTCACTCAGCTCCTTCTCGCGGCGGTCGGTGATGCCGATCTCGGTGGGGCACTTGAGGTCGGTGTCACCGTCATCGCTGGTGAAGATGTGCATCGGCAGGTTCTCGACCTTGCCCCCGCCCTCCGCGCCGCGGATGGCGGTGCACCAGCCGTACTTGGCGAAGGCCTCGGTCAGCTTGGCACCGAGCACCCAGCCGGCGTTCATCCAGCAGTAGTCCTCGTGCTTCATCGGCCCGAGCTTGCCGTCGGGCAGGACCGTGGCCTCCTCGAAGTCGAACTCCTCGATCGGCTTGGTCTGCGAGCCGTAGGGCAGGCGGGCCAGGGCGCGGGGCATGGCCAGCGTGACGAAGCGCGAGTCCTCGCTCTCGCGGAAGGAGCGCCACTTGACGTATTCGGTGCTGTCGAAAATCTTGGCCAGGTCGCGGGGCTTGCTCAGCTCGGTGAAGCTCTCGAAGCCGAAAAGCCGCGGGGAGGCACCGGCGATGAAGGGGCAGAACGCCGCGGCGGCGACGTTGGAGACCTTGCTGAGCATCTCCATGTCATCGGGGTGGTTGGCGAACTCATAGTCACCGACCAGCGCCCCGTAGGGCTCGCCGCCGGGCATGCCGAACTCGTTCTCGTAGAGTTTCTTGAAGAGCTGGCTCTGGTCGAACTCGACGGCCTTGTCCAGGTCCTTGTACAGCTCCTTCTTCGAGACGTTGAGGGCCTTGATCTTGAGCTGCGTGCCCGTCTCGCTGTTCATCACCAGGTAGTGGAAGCCGCGCCAGGTGCCCTCGAGCTTCTGAAAGTCCGGGTGGTGCATGATCGCCGAGAGCTGCTTGCTCAGCGCCTCATCGATCGCGGCGATGGCGCGGGTGAGCGTGCGGCTGACGTTCTTGTCCCAGGTGACCGTACCGCGGGTGACCTCGGCGATGAGGGTCTGGACCATGTCCTTCATCCGGTCCTTCTCGGTGGTCTTGGGGGTGACAGCGAGGACCGAATCGAGGATGCCGGCCTGTTCCTGGGTTTCGGCGGTGGCTTCGGCGGCCTCGGGCTGCTGCTGTTGCTCTGCCATCATTCACCTTCCTTCTTTTCCTGCTCGCCGCCGCCGAGTTCGTCGGACAGCGATTTGAGCGTGTCGGTGTTCTTGAGCACGTCCTCGAGGCGGGTCTCCAGCTCATCGGAGCGGTCGACGTTGCTCTGAAGGTCGCGCAGCTTGTCGCGGGCCTCCATCAGCTTGCGAAGCGGCTCGACCTGCGCGGCGACGTTGGCCGGCTCGAAGTCGGCCATGGACTTGAACTGAAGCTGCACGCCCATCTCCGAGCCGTCGCCGGCGAGGGTGTTCTCGACCTTCAGGTTCAGGCCAGGGGTCATGCGGGCCATGACGTCATCGAAGTTGTCGCGGTCGATCTGGATGAACTTGCGATCCTTGAGCGGCTTGAGCGGCTCGGTGGGGTTGCCCGAGAAATCGCCCAGCACGCCGACGACGAACGGCAGCTCGCGCTGCACGACGGCATCGCCGGTCTCGACCTCGTAGCTGATGTGGACGCGCGGCTTGCGGATGCGCCCGAGCTTCTTGTGGATGGATTCGGCCATGATGGGGTTGAACTCCGGTGGGTGGACGGTGACATCGTGCTGCGTTGCCCGTGTATCCATCGCGGCGCGGCTGCCCCGGCCGCGGCCGTGTAAGCGCTAGTCCTCCTCCTGCTCTTCCTGTTGCGGCTCGGGGATGCCGGTGAGGCGGAACATCGCCTCGCGTGCCGATTCATCGGGGATCAGTTCCATCAGCAGGTCCGGCAGCGGCATCCGTCCCCAGCGCACCACCTGCTCGAGGGCGAACGGCAGGGGGCTGTGCGGCTCGGTCTCGCGGAAGAAGCGTGCCACGCGGGAGAGAATGTCCAGGGCCTCGGCCCGGCTCTGGATCGGTCCCTGGGGCACGTTCACCCCGCCGCGCCGGGCCGCGGGGGCCGCCACCCCGTCGCCGCCGGAGTCGATGCCCTCGCCCCCGGCCGCCTCGACGGCCTGGTCATCCGCGGCATCGATCAGCACGTCGCGGGTGATGCCCCTCAGACAGTCGCGGCACTGCTCGAGGGCCTCGCGGATGCGCGACGAGGGCGGGGACAGGGGGTAGCCCGATTCATCCTTGCCGCAGCGCTCTTCCAGCGCGGCATTGAGCTGATCGAAGGCCTCGGCGGCGGCATCGAGGTCCTCGATCAGGTCGCGGAAAAACTCGACCGGCGTCTGCCTTGCCGCCTGCTGGAACTGCTCGAGGGTGACCGCCCCACCGGCGATGCGCTGCCGGCGCCGGTCCGGGTCGCTGATGCCGGCCACCTCACATGCCTGCTGATAGTGCCAGCAGGCCAGGGCACCATCGCCGCCATCCTCGGTCAGCGGCACGTTGCGGATGGGGTTGATGAGCGTGCCCTCGCCTTCATCACCGTTGAGGCCGGTCAGGGGCGCGATGCGGGTGAGGATGCCATCTTCATCCGGCCGGGGGTAGAGGTCATCCCAGTAGCGGTCGACCAGGCCGTGCATCAGGCGAAACCCGTCGCGCAGGCCCGCAAAGCCGTGGGCACGCACCAGCGCTTCGGTCAGCCAGGCGGCGACTTCGAGGTCCTTGGCCTGCGTGGCGATCACCTCGGGCGCCTGCTCGAGCAGGGGCGACCAGTCGGGCGGGTCGACGTCGCTGTCGGCATCGGCCATGAGCATGGCACGTTCGGCGGCACGCGCGGCGTTGCGG
This sequence comes from Phycisphaeraceae bacterium, assembly GCA_003551485.1. Classification (GTDB taxonomy): domain Bacteria; phylum Planctomycetota; class Phycisphaerae; order Phycisphaerales; family Phycisphaeraceae; genus B1Sed10-187. The sequence continues at coordinate 8,099 of PUMS01000363.1, forward strand.
GCGTCCTTGAGCGTGCGATAGATGCTGGTCGGTGAGTAGTCCTCGCGCAGGTCGGGCCCGCACGGGCTGGCCTCATCGACCGGCTCGAGAAGGGCTTCAACATCCAGTACGTCCGGCGAAGCCATGGCCATTCCCATCGGACCCGTCCGGGGGTCCATACGACACGGGCAGCCGAGCGGCAACACGCGGGCGCCCACGGCAACCGACACTGACGCGACAGTCGCCCAACAGCACTATAAAGGCACCATTAACGCGTGGCAATACCCTCAATCAAAAGGCCTACTCCTCTCCCAATAGACGCAACGCACAGGCCAGGCGCTCCAGCGTTCGCGCGTGCAGCCGGCTGGCCCACGACTTGCTCACACCCAGACGCTGCGCCATCTCGGTCAGGGTGCGGCCCTCGAAGTAGCTGCCGCGAATCAGTTGCCCGGCATCACCGGGAAGTTCATCGACAAGCTGGTGAAGCCGCTCCAAAAGTTCCCGGTCCGCCGCCGCCGCCGATGGACCGTCCGAAGCAGCCGCCACCTGCCCCCCACCGCCCCGCCGCTCGCCCAGGTCGCTGATCAGCGATACGACCGCCAGGCGGCTGACCGTCCGCTTGAACCAGGCCGCGTCACCGGGTGGGTCGTGGGCGGCGCCGTCCTCGTGATCGAACTCGAGCACCTGCTCGCTCTGCCGCTCGTAGGTGCCCTTGTGGAAGTCGATCACGTTGAACCAGGCCATCTTCGAAAGCCCGTCCAGAATCGCCCCGCGGATGCGGTAGTAGGCGTAGGTGGTGAACCGCACGCCGCGCGTAGGGTCGAAGTCGCGAGCGGCCTGCGTCAGGCCCACCTGGCCGTAACCGATCAGGTCGTCCATCTCGACGCTTCGCGGCAGGCGCTGAGCGAACTTCCATGCCAGCGACCGCACCATGCCCTGGCAGGCGAAGATCAACTGCTCGGGGCTCATCCCCGCCGTGTCCGATGCGGCTGCCGCGGCCGGGGGCGTCGGGCCGCGGACGGCGGCGGCACCGGGGGTGACGGACGCATCGCCGTCCGCCGCGGCCTGGAGACCGGCAGCGTCCCCGGCGGGGACCGGGTCGGTGGCCCCAGGGGTGGCGGCCGCCCCGGTCGGGGCGCCCGCGACGGGCTGCGACCTGGCGGTGGGCAGGGTCATCGAACATCCTCGCTGAGCCGGTGCCACAGCCGCTGGAGCCGCCCATGAGCGGCGGGGTCTTCCCAGAGGCTGGCGGCCACCCGGCGGCACATCTGCGACCAGCGATCCGAAACCGGCTCGCGAAGCCGAAACACCGATCGCAACATGCTGTCGACAAGCTCGAAGATGATCGGTTCCACGCTCAGCGGCCGGCCCGCATGGCGCCTCGCCACCCGGCGCAGGGCCGAAAGCTCGCTGGTCTGTACCGAATCGAGGAGTTCCACCCGCCCGAGCGCTTCACGCAGCACCTGCGCATACAGCGCACGTGGCAGTGCCCCGGCAGTACCGGCGCGGATGCTACGCATACCCATCACCTGCCATCCCGTGGAAGGCCGATCGCCGGGG
>PUMS01000194.1 GCA_003551485.1 Phycisphaeraceae bacterium
CCACGCACGGGGTTGGCCCCGCCGCGACGGCGGTCGATGGCCTCGCCCAGCGCCTCCTGGAAGCGTTGAGGCTCGAGGTCGAGGGGCTTGAAGTACGGCGTGTCGACGTTGGCCACGTTGTGGGCCAGCACCTTGTGCCGCGCTTCAGTGAACTCGGCCAGGCGCTGCAGCGCCGGCAGCGCGCCACCGTTGACCAATCCGTGAATCAGGCTCATCGCCGGGCCTCCGTTCCGGTTTTCATCAATGCTCGAGAGCAAATCGGCTGCCATGGCCTGCCCGAACCGTTCCTCATCCCTCCCCCTCTTCCCGCACCCGCAAGGGGGGAGTGGAGCAAGCGGCCACCGCGCAATGCCTGCGCCACGCCGTCGCGCAGGCCCTGCGCAACGTGCTCATCCTGCGCTACCTCGAGGTCGGCGCACCTGGCCATCTCAAAGCGTCGGCGCGACAAGCTGCTGCTCCTTCCACCTCTTGAGCTTCAATCCCAGCGTGCGCAGGCCGATGCCCAGGGCCTCGGCGGTGCGGCGGCGGTTGCCGCCGTAGTGCTCGAGCGTCCGCACGATCTGCCGGCGTTCGATCTGCTCGAGCGTGGGCGGATCGCCATCGGCGGGTTCCACGGCCGTAGCGGCGGCACCGGGCTGCGCCTTGCTGGCACCACCGTGCCATGGCCCAACCGCGACCGGCCGCGAGGGCATCAGCGGCGCCAGTCCCGTTCGCCCCACACTGGCCGCACCGGGGACCTCGGGGGCACCGGCGGCACCGGCCGGTGTCACGGCCATCGCCGATGCCCCTCCCGCCGCACCCACGAAATGGCCCCCCGCGCCCGTGCCGTTGCCGCCCCCCTGCTGTCCCAGTGCCTGTACCGGCCCCAGCCAGGGCTCGATCAGGGAGGCCCCGATCACCTGCTCGCGCGAGAGCACCGCAGCGCGCTCGCAGATGTTCTGAAGCTCGCGAACGTTGCCCGGCCATACGTAGCGCTGCAACAGCGCCATCGCCTGCTCATCGAACCGCCGCGGCTCGCGGCCTTCGCGCAGGGCCACCTTGTTGAGAAAGTGCTCGGCCAGCAGCGGGATGTCCTCGATGCGGTCGCGCAGCGGCGGCAGGTGCAGGGGCAGGACGTTGAGCCGGTAGTACAGGTCCTGTCGGAACGTCCCCGCCGCAGCGCACGCCGCAAGATCCCGGTTGGTCGTGGCGACGACGCGCACATCCACCTGCATGGTGTTGGAAGAGCCGACCCGCTCGAACTGCCGCTCCTGGAGCACCCGCAGCAGCTTCGCCTGGAGGTTGACATCGATCTCGCTGATCTCATCCAGCAGCAGCGTGCCGCCATCAGCCAGTTCGAAACGGCCCTTGCGGAGGCTGTCGGCCCCGGTGAAGGCGCCGCGCTCATGGCCGAACAGCTCACTCTCGAGCAGTGACCCGGAAAGGGCTGCGCAGTTGAGGCACAGCATCACCCGGTCCCGCCGCGTGCTGTGGGCGTGCAGCGTGCGCGCAACCACCTCCTTGCCCGTGCCCGACTCACCGCAGATCAGCACCGTCCCCTGGCTCTGGCCGATGCGCTGGATCTGTGCCGCAAGCTGGCGCATCGCCGGTGACTGGCCCACCAGCGCCGGCTGGCGGCCCTGCTCATCCTGGTCGCTGCGAAGCGCTGCGTTTTCCTGAACGAGGCGGTAGTGCTCGGTCGCGCGGCGGAGGGTCATCACCAGATGCTGGCCCTCGAACGGCTTCTGAATGAAGTCGAACGCACCGGCACGCATCGCATCCACCGCCGTGTCGATCGACCCGTAGGCCGTCATCAGGATCACCGGCAACTGATCATCAGCGCTGCGTAGCCGGCGCAGCAGTTCCAGGCCGTCCATCTCCGGCATCTTCAGATCGGTGATGACCGCCCAGGGACGGTGCCTGCTGAGCAGCTTCAGCGCGGTGTTGCCATCGCCGGCCGCCACCACGCCGAAACCGGCGCGCTGGAGTGTGGCCGCGATACTGTCGCGCATCATGGGTTTGTCATCGACAATCAGTATCTTGCCTGCCGCCTGGCTCATGCCGCCGCTCCGTATCTGCTGAGGTTGGCCCGACTTTCGCCTTCACCTTCGCCATGCGCATGGCCCGAGGCCGTGACCTGCCCGGCCGCGGGCAGATCGAGTTCGAACACCGCACCGCCATCGTTGCGCACGCTGATGGTGCCATCGTGGGCATCAAGGATGCGGTGGACAATGGCCAGGCCCAGGCCCGTGCCCGTGTCCCGCGTGGTGAAAAAGGGGTTGAAGATGCGCTCAACGGCATCGGGGTCGATGCCATCACCCGTATCACGGACCATCAGCCGTACCCGCTGTCCCGCGCAGCGGGCGCCAAGGGTCAGCACCCGCGGCAGGCGGTGCGAGCCCTGCATCGCCTCGACCGCGTTTCGCACGAGATTCAGCATCGCCTGGTGCATCAGGTCGGCATCGCCCAGCAGCACGGGGGCATCCGCCCCATCGCCCGGCTCGTCCGCATCGGGCACATCCAGCCGGACCTCGATCCCCGCCGCATCGATCGCCGGCCGGTAGGCCTCGACGCCGCGCTCAAACAGTTGCCGTGCTGTCAGTGGGCGAAGCCGCGGGCGAAGCTCGCGGGCGAAGCTGAGCACATCGTTGACGATGCCATCCAACCCCCGCACCGCCTCGGAAATGCGCCTGGCCGACCGCAGCATCCCCTCGCGATGGTCTGTGTCCGCCGCCGCGCCCTCCGGGGGCATCGCCAGGTCCTCGACCAGCATCCCCGCATAGAGGCCGATAGCGCCCAGGGGGTTGCGGATCTCGTGGGCGATGCCCGCGGCCATCTGCCCCAGCGCCGCCAGCCGCCGCGAGCGCTGAAGCTGGGCATCCTTGCTCGCCAGCAGGCCCTGAAGGCGCTCGACCTCGGCGGTGAGGTGCTCATGGCTGCGGCGGAGGCGCTCGGTGGCCTCGTTGTAGGCCTCGAGCACCCGCGACAGCTCGCGGGCACGGTCCTGTGCCTCCGTCGGGGTGTCCTTCTCGTCGATGCCGGGCAGGAGTGCGGTCATGGGCATGAGTCTCTCCATCGCTCAGCCACGGTGATCGGTGTACGCGGGGCTCTGAGGTGTGCGGCCTGGGATGTACGCCCGCGTCAGGCGGCCGCCGCGGTCCACACGCTGCAACTCCTCCAGCGCCTCGCCGCGCAGGTGCCGGGCCTGGCCTGCCAGTTGCTCATCCATCGCCGCCACTCGGGCCCGGCGCTGCTCGATCTCCCCCATGAGCGCTTCGATCCGCGCCCGCCGCGCCGGGTCCGCAGCCTGGCAGGCCGCCTCCCAACGTGGCCGGTCTCGCTCCAGGGCGCTTCGCCCGGCGGCGATGCGGCCAAGCAATTGCCCGCGCAGGCTCAGCAGGGCCTGGAGGGGAACGGGGTTGTCCGCGCTGAACAACTCCGCCTGGCGACTGGCCAGTTCGAAAAGCCGCTGCCACAGGGCCTGTTCGCGCTCGAGCCTGCGGATCAGCCCCTCCGCCACATCGTTCGCGGCCGGATCACCGCTGCCAAGGTCCGGATCGGGGCCGCTGGGAGCCGGCGGCACTGCGGCCTGCGGGAGCGGGGCTTGCGGGGATGTGGGTTGACGGTGCATCTTCAACCATCTTCATCCGACAGCTCGCGGCGGGCGAAGCGGACGGGTTGTTTGAAAAAGCGGTCATCCGTGACCCGTCCGGGGCAAGGCTGCGGCCGATGCCGGTCCCTCGCTCCGCCGCGCACGTCCAGCCACGCGGCACGTGTGTCAGGCGTGTATCGGAATCCCCGGCCCGATTTCGTGAAGTGAAATGGCCCGCCCCAGCCTTCCCCACGGCGACACCAGCATGCAAGTGGCTACAAACGCAATGCTTAGAGATGGTTACACAACCCTGCCCCACCTGGAAAGTAGGGAATCGACCCCACCGCGAAGCGCCCGATAACGCACCGCCCAACCACACTGGCGGTGTCCAGCCCCGATGATGGTCTCGCTGGGCGTGCCCGCTGGGGCCAACCGACCCTGACTCCCCCACTGGTACCCGCGGCGGCTGGCGGGTAGAATTCCGTGCCTCCATGGGGCGGTAGCTCAATTGGGAGAGCACAGCCTTTGCAAGGCTGGGGTTGAGGGTTCGAGCCCCTTCCGCTCCATTACCCGGTTCTCGCCAGACCCCACGGCCAAGACCAACCCCCACCGCCGACAGGCGGGGGAGAGGTGTTTGTGTGCGTGCGTACCGCCGTCTTCCACGCTTCCGCCGCCAGCCGCCTGATCGTCGCCAGCGGCAGAGGCGGGGTTCAGCAGTATGTACGACTCGCCTTTTCCCAGGCACGCCCGCCGTTCGCTCACGCGTAGCTCGGGGCGCTCTTGGGGCTCTTGCGGATCAGGTCCTGGAGCAATTCATCGAAGGCCTTGCGGTCGGTGGGCACGGGCACGCTCTGGCCGGTCAGACCGCTCATCAGCATCGCGTTGCCCAATTCGACTGAGTTCAGTCCCTCGTGGGCGGGGGCGATCAGGGGTCTGCCGTCGAGGATCGCCTCGATGAAGTTTTCCGTGATCAGCCGATGCGCCCCCCCCTTCTCCTGGGCCGTCAGGTCGCGCACCTCGCACTTGGGCGAAGCGAACATCTCCTGGCTGGTTCGCAGGAACTCGCGCACGCTCTGTTCGGTCTGCTTGAACGTCACCTTGCCCTCGGCAACGGTGATCCTGCCGCGGTCGCCGGCGATCTCGAGGTGGTTCGACCCTGGCGCTTCGCCCGTGGTGGTGATGAACACACCCGTAGCGCCGTTGGGGTACTCCAGGAACGCCGTGACCTCATCCTCGACCTCGATATCGTGGTATTTGCCCAACGCCACCTTCGCATAAACCTGTGCGGGCCGGCCGGTCAGGTGGATGAGCATGTCCAGGTTGTGCGGGCACTGGTTGAGCAGCACCCCGCCGCCCTCACCCGCCCATGTCGCCCGCCAGCTTCCCGAATCGTAATAGGCCTGCGAGCGGAACCAGTCGGTGATCGTCCACTGCACCCGCTGGATTTCGCCCAGCTCACCGTCATCGATCAACTTCTTCACCACCCGGTAGTTGCCGATGGTCCGCTGCTGGAACATCGCGGCGTAGACCAGTTCGGGGTGCTCACCGGCCACCGCGTTCATCTGCTCGGCGGCACTGGCGGTGACGGCGATGGGCTTCTCCGTCAGCACGTGAATGCCCTTGCGCAGCGCAGAGATGGCGCAGACCGGATGAAAATAGTGCGGCGTGGCGATCAGCACCGCATCGACCAGGCCCGATTCGAGCAACTGCTCCCCATCGGCAAACGGCGTCACACCGTGCTCCTCGGCCAGCTTGTCGACCACGTGCTGCCTGGGGTCGGCCGCAGCGGTGAACTTCAGACGGGGGATGTCGGCGAAGTAGCCTATGTGGTGATGGGCCATCGAACCGCACCCGATGACGCCAAGTCGAACCTGATCCATAACACAAACCTCCATCAGTCAATGGTTTATCCACAACGGCGCGGCCGGCCCGCCGCGCTTCTACCCCGGCGTCGACCAGTTTAACCCCCACGGCTCCAAACCGCCACAAAGCCCCGCCGCAGCGCCGCCCCAAGCCCGTGTCACGACCGCCGGGCCCCAAACCGAGGGTGCCACCGGTGGCTTGTCCACCAGCGCCTCGCCCAGCGCTGCGGCAGTGGCCCGCAAGCAGCCAGTCGCCCCCGATGCAGCCTGTGCCTTCCGACCCCAGATGTCCCGTCCTGCCCCGCCCCCTATGCGGACACCGGCTCCGGCTCCGGCAACTCAGCACAGAACTCGGCCAGCTCATCGAGCGTGGCGCTGCGGGCCTCGCGAACGTAGAAGCCGCTGGTCGCCGTGCCCACGCACAGGGCCTGCTCCAGGGGCAGGTCGGCCATCAGCCCCAGGCAGAAGCCGGCGTTGAAGTTGTCACCCGCACCGGTCGACAGCTTCGGGCTGGACACGAACGGCCCATGGAACCGCGCCGTGGACGCCTCACCGCCCGCACCAGGCCGCATCGCCGCGGCCGCGCCGTGACGTGGGTGAACCACCACGCCCGTCAGGTCCAGCGCCTCGCGAATCGTCGCGGCGGTGGACTCGACCGCCGCCACCGCATCGGCCTCGGCCTCGGGCACATCAAGGCCCAGCACGCGGCCGACCTGCCCGGACTCGCTGAGGTTCAGACCCAGCACCACATCCACGTGCTTCTCGAAGCGGCCCAGAAGCCGCATCGCCGCCGCGATGTCGTCCGCCGCACGCTTGCGCGGGTCGGCAAGGTCCACAAACAGCAGCCGTCGGCCGCCCGGCGGCTGGTCCAGCTTCGGCAACACCTGCTCGATCAGACCCTCCCAGATGCCGTTCATGTTCGTCAGCATCGTCCAGTTGGTCACACCGATAAGCCGGGCGCGGCCGAGGATGTCGCCCAGCGTCTCCAGCCCCACCACCTCGGCCAGCCGCGACCAGTTCACATCGCGCAGCGTCTGGAGCTTGCCAAGCATGACCTTGCCGTCATCGAACTCCAGCGCATCGGTCAACCCCGGGTCGGCCAGGCTGAAGCAGCGCGCGTGGCGGGCGAACTCGGCAAACACCGGGTGTATCTCCGGATACCCCAGCGCCCCGATGTACGTGGCGGACAGGCCCACCGTCGCCAGGCAGTTGGCCATGATCGGCCCGTTACCACCCAGCTTCTGATACTCGACGACCAGTTCGATGTTCGAACTCTGCCCCGCCGCGGCCAGAATCTTCCGCCCGAGACGGTCGATGGTCGCCACCTTGTCAAAACGCTGGGTGTTGTGTCGGGTGTCGACCACGGTGATGATCGAATCGACAAAGCCATCGAAGCCGATGAGCACGCTGTTGTCGTGCAGGCGGGCACCGAAGCGGCGAAGCCCCGCGGCGGCTTGACGGGCGGTCTGGGCACGGTCGGTCATGGCGGCTCCTCAATCAAACACCGGTTCACAGGCCGTTTCAGGGCCCGCCAGCATAGCCGAAGCCCCACCACCCGGCCACGCCCCACGCGGGGTGCAGCCAGTGGCTTGCCCGCCAGTGTCACGTGCCCCATACCACCACCACCGGCCGGCAAGCGACGGATAAGACACGGCCGCGCCGCCCCGTCCATCCGCAGGGACTTCGGCACATCCCACGACCGAAGCGATCCTCACCGCCTGTTCCTCGCGGCGATGCGGCTGCTATCATGGCGCCGTCAGCGTGATGGCCGCGATGGAGACATTGGGTTCGAACCCGCCGGCGGCCATCGGCCCTGGTAAATCATTCTCGTCACAATGGAGTGTCCGACCGATGGGGATCACCGACCGCCAGGAAACCACCACAGCCCCTACCCTTCCACCCGTTCCCAAGGCCGCGCCCGACGCCGACGCGGCCACCACCACGCAGGACGAAGCGCCCCACCGGGACAACCCCCACACCCCCGCCGCCACAGACGCCGACGCCGACGCCCACGACGCCACGCAGACCATCGACCCCCCCAGCTCCCAGCCCTCGCGCACCCACCAAGGCGGGAACGGCCGCGTCGGCCCCTACGACCAGGTCTTCGCCAGAGTTGAGGTCCGACGCAGCCCCATCCACGGCCGCGGCCTGTTCGCCGCCCAGCGCATCCGCAAAGGTACCCTTATCGGCCGCTACGCCGGCCCCCGCACCCGCCGCATCGGCGCCTACGCCCTGTGGTTCACCGATGAGGAGGGCAACGTCTACGGCATCAGCGGCCGAAACGTCCTGCGCTTCGTCAACCACTCGCGCACCCCCAACGCCGTCTTCTACGATGAAGAACTCTTCGCCCTGCGCCCCATCGCCCCCGGCGAAGAAATCACCCACCACTACGGCGCCGACTGGGAAGACACCTGACCCCCCGGAAGGCCCGCGGAAGCCACGGAAGCCCCGCCCCCGGAATAACTCATCCCCCCGGCAGGCCCGCCCCCGGAGACCGGTAGCCCAACCCTCTGAACTCCCGCTAAGCAAGTGCGCAAGGCTGGTGAACGCTTCGCCACAGGATTCCGGGGCGCCGTGTCGCCGCCAACCCACCGACACGAAAGTTGCAAACGACTTCAATAAAAAGTTTTATACCGAGTGAATACTCTACGGTCAAGGGGAGTTCATCTGATTCCGCCGAACACAACTCATCGTGTTTGCGGCGATGATCCGTCCCAAGATGCAGGGGCCGGTGAGGTCATGTAAACACCCCGATTCCCGCGTGGCCGAAAGGCACAGCGAATCAATTGCGGACAAATGGATCAGAAGGACAATAAATATTAATATGCTTATGGATAACTGCCGACTTTACGCATTGCGGCCCTAGGGGGTTGAAAATACTCGGCGGTTCGGTAGACTGCTCACTCCGCTTCTCGCGTTGACACTCGTGCAGTGGTTGAGCGGACCCAGCCAGGTTTGGTACGCTGGGGAAAATGACTCGGGAGGGAGCAGGGACGATTCCTGCTTCAGACAGTGCTTCGGTGGGTGGACTTCTGCGGGCGCTGATGACCCACCATGACGAGCCGCAGGCCGTCTCCACGGCGCGATGCGTTCGCAGCGCATCGCCGCCCGTGACGGTGCATCCTGTGCCCGCGCTTAGACGTTGATGCAGCGGGTCCTGAGCAAGGCGGCTCACCACGAAGCGGTGTCTCACCGTTGGGACACCGAGGATATACGTCGTGATGAGCTGGCTTCACCCCCCCTATGTTCCGGCCAAGGATGTCCGCTCCATGACCCAGTTGCTCGATCGCCCCACGACCCGCCACACCTCTGCCCCCGCCCCCGCTACCAACGCCCGAACTTCACTGTGCAATCGACTGATCACCGCCTCGAACCTCCCGCAGGTTCGGGATGCCTGGGCGCTGGTCTACCACGTCTACTCACAGGCCGGCCTGATCGATGAAAACCCCCACCAGCTTCACACCTCGCCGTGCATGATCGGCGACCGTACGGCGGTCTTCGCCCGCTACGATGCCGATGGGCTGATCCAGGCAACCCTCTCGACAGTGGCGGATGGCCCCGACGGCCTTCCACTGGACAGCGTGTACCCGGATGAGCTCGATGCGCTGCGGCGCCAGGGGGTTCGCCTCAGCGAAGTCGGCCTCTTCGCCGATGCCAGCCAGTTGCTTTGCGACACCAACACCCTCAGCGACGGCAGCGGTTTCAAACCCCGGGGAACGGCCAGGCAATGCGCTGAAATGCTCATCGAGCTGACCGCCATGGCCTTCTACTTCGCCCGGTACTGGGACGTTGAGACGCTCCTCATCGGCGTGCATCCCCGACACGCCCCCTTCTACGAGCGGATGTGGGGCTTCGAGCATTATGGTGAGGAACGGTCCTACGCCGCGGTCAATCACCGGCCCGTGGTGCTGATGCGCCAACCATGGCAGACGTGGGTTGACCGCCCGCGCCAGCCTCGCGCCTTCGCCCGGACACTCCACGATCCGATCCCTCATACCCAGTTCGACGGCCGGTATCGGTTCGACCCGCGCTTGCCGGCGTTCCATCGCAGCCCACTTGGGCAGTGGTTGGTGATGACCGAAACCACTGGCACAGCCCTCGCGGAAAGCGCCGCATAGGCACCGATGCAGTGGCAACCATGCCAGCAGGCGAGGCAGCAGGCGAACCCCACGAACCGG
>PUMS01000265.1 GCA_003551485.1 Phycisphaeraceae bacterium
CGGGCGCCCGCCGAGGTTGCCGTTTGCCGTATGCGGGGTCGATTCACTCATAGCTGGAAGGCCCTCCTGCGGAACCGCAGGCGGATCACCTCGGCCACCGTGTTGATCACGAACGTCATGCCAAACAGCACCAGTGCGGCCAGAAACAGCATCCGGTAGTTGGTCCCGCCCACCGCCGCCTCGGGCAACTCGATGGCGATGTTGGCCGACAGCGTGCGGAAGCCGTTGAACAGGTTCATCTCCAGCAGCGGCGTGCCGCCGGCGGCCATCAGCACGACCATCGTCTCCCCCACCGCACGGCCCAGACCGATCATGCACGCCGAGAACAGCCCGCTCATCGCCGTGGGGATGACGATCCGCATCGCCGTCTGCCATGGCGTGGCCCCCGCGCCCAGCGAGGCCGCCCGCAGGTGCTGGGGCACCGCCGAAAGCGCATCCTCGGCGATGGTGTAGATGATCGGGATGATGGCAAAGCCCATGACAAAGCCCACGACCATCGCATTGCGCTGGGCGTAGCCGCCCATCATCGACAGGTCGATGCCCCACACCCGCGTATCGGAACCGGCATCGCCGATGGCGATGTAGCCCCGCGGGTCCCAGTGCCACAGTCCCATCCCACCGCCGCTGATCAGCCATGCCAGCACGTAGGCCAGGCCCAGCGTCCCCAGCAGGCCGAGGATGAACTTGCCAAGCGAGAAAGCGGCCAGCGATGAGCGGTTCAACCCACGCATCCAGTTGCGGAGCATCGGATTGACCACCATGGTCATCAGCACCGTCACCAGCAGCGCGGCCATCGGCACCATCAGCACCACCCATCCGCCGACCGGACTGGCGAATCGCGGGTCGGCGTCCGGGCTGCGCTTGACCGGATGCGGCTCCCAGCCCAGCCACAGGCGGATGTCATCGCCGAACAGCCATCGTTCGATCACCGGCCCCAGCCACATCCCCAGCATCACCGCCAGTGGCAGCAGCGACACCATCATTACGAAACGCAGCCACCGGTACCGCGTCCACACGTTCTGCGGCAATAGCTGCCAGAGGTACGCCCCCAGCAGGATCATCGCCGGCAGGGTCAGCGAGATCGTCAGCAGGCCGGTGACCACCTGTTCGGCCCACGCGGCGAACACCAGCGCCGCCAGGAACCCCAGCACCACGCTGGGCAGGCTGGCCATCATCTCGATGACCGGCTTGATCACCGCCTTGGCCCTGGGGTGCAGAAACTCGCTGGTGAACACCGCCGCCAGCAGCGCGATCGGCGCGCCGAAGATGAAGGTGTAGAACGTGGCCTTGAGCGTGCCGAAGATCAGCGGGATCAGCCCGTACTTGGGCTCGAATTCATCCGTGCCCGCCGAGGATTGCCAGATGTGCCGCGGTTCGGCGTAGCCCTCGTACCAGACGCGGTCGAAGATCGACCGCACCGTCACCTCGGGGTGGTCGAAGTCGATGTCGAAGTACGAAAGTGACGCCGGCGAGGCCGCGAACATCCCGCGGTCGCGTGGCAGCAGGCCGATCATGCTTACCGCTTCGCCTTCGGGCAGCGCATTGCGCCCCTCCCACATCAGCCGGCTGCTGGTGATGTAGAACAGCCTGGCACTGCCGTCGGAGTAGCCGGCCACCAGTGTCCGCCGCCGCGTCGAGCCGCCCATGGCGGTCACGTGGGCATCGCTGGTGCCACCGGGCAGGACCTGGGCACGCACCAGCATCGAACCATCGGCGGTGTCCGGCCGCGGTTGCGGCGGCGCCGGCCGCGTGCGGAACCACGTGGCCAGGTTGCCGGCGCTGTCGCCGATCAGCAGGGTCATCTTGCCGATCATGTAGTGCATGGAGGTGATCGACACCCCGGGCTCATCGATCAGTTCGATCCGCTCGGCCACCACGGGCCGGCTGCGGTTTCGGGTATCGAGGCGGATGGCATGGCCGTCCTCCCAGACGGCCAGCGCACTGTCGGCCCGGCCTTCGAATTTGAGAAAGTCCGGCAGGCTGCGGCCGGGTGGGATCGGCAGGGACATCTTCCCGCCCCGGGCCTCGACGAAGTGCTGGCCCAGTCGCATGTCGAAGCGCCGGCGGGTGCCGGCGATGTGCAGCGTGCCGTCGGACTGAAGCGCGCTGATCACCGGCCCGGTGCGCAGTTCGGTCATGTCCACCCGCATCACGGGCAGGCGGTCGGCATCATCGGCCCCCGGCTGAAAGTCGACGGGGTCTTCGATCTCGATTTCGATCCCCTGGCGCCTGAACAGGCCCTCGGGCGTCAGCTCAACGATGGTGTCGGCCACGCGGCCGGTATCGCCCACCCCCATCTGGGCATAGCGGCGGGCGAAGTCATCCTGCTGCGACCAGGCTTCGAGCACCTCCGCCGCGGGTGCGCGCACGGTGACGCCCGGCGGCAGCGGCTGTTCCCGCTCGGCCCACGTATCGGGCGGGCCGACCTCATCGAACCGCGCGGCGGCCTCGCTGCCTTCGGCGAAGACCCACAAGGTCCGCCCCTCGAGGCGCCACTCGAAGCCCTCACGTGTGAACAGGTAATCGCGGAGCGTTCGCGGATCGTTCGAGCCCACCGCGGTGTCCAGCGGGCCGATCGGCTCGGATGCCTTCACGAACGCCGGCTCGACGTCGCCCTCGTACCAGTCATCGTCGGGGTCGATCAGGTCGGCCGCATCGATCCGGCCGACCTCGTGGTCCTCGGGCGGGCCGAACCGCTCGATGTTCGCCGCTGCCTCATCGCCCTGGCGGAACACCCACAACTCGCCGGCGCGGAACACCGTTTCAAAGCCCGGCCGGTGGAGGAAGTAATCGCTGATCGTGATGTGGTCGGTTTCGAAGGCAAAGCGGACGATCTGCACCCGTCCATCGGCGAACCCGAACACACCGAACCGGTTCTGCACGTCGAACTGCCACGACACCGGCAGGCGGTCGTCTTCGAACAGCCTCTTGCGGTACAGGGTTCGCCCCGTGGAGACTTCGAAGACCCGAACCGTGCCGTCATGATGGTAAGCCCACCCCACGTGCCCGTAATCGTTGATCGCCATGTGCAGCGGCCGCGCGGCGCGCTCGGCCTCGGGTGCGGGCGCGTGGTGGGTCGGCTCGACGCGTCCGCCGGTGAACAGCGGGATGACCTCGCTGACCAGGAAGGCGCACATCAGCAGCACGGCCAGGATCGTGCCGATGCCCGCGGCGGTGATCAGCGACCGCGAGGCGGTGTCGGCCATTTTCACGCGTGCGCTGGTCTTGCGACGTCGCACCCAGCCGGTGATGGGTTTGCTCTGTTCTGCCATGGCCTCAATGCCGCATCACGGCCTGCTTGGGGGGAGGAGGCGTGGTGGGAAAAAGAGGGTGGCGGGGTGTTTCAACCGCCGCCCTCGATGTCTAGCTGCCGGCAGGCAGCGCATTGCACCTGTTCATCGCCGTTGCGATGTCATCGGCTCAGCGGATGCCGACCTTCGCCCGCTCCTGCGCGGCGATGCCCGCCGGCAGCGGGTAGAAGCCGTCGCGAAGCACATCCTCCTGGCCCTGGCGGCTGAACATGTAGCGAACGAACTCGCGCCGCACCGGGTCGAGCTGGCTGCCCGGCCGGTAGTTGGTGTAGATGTAGAGGAAGCGGAACAGCGGGTAGGTGCCATCGTAGGCGTGCTCGGCAACCACCGGCACGAAGTCCTCATCGGCATCGGCGGCGATGGGCACCGCACGCACGTCGGCGGTGATGTAGCCGATGCCGCTGTAGCCGATCGCGTAGCGGTCACTGGCCACGCCCTGCACGACCGATGAACTGCCCGGCTGCTCGTTGACCTCTTCCTTGTAGTCGCCGCCGAAGAGGGCCACATCGCGGAAGAAGCCGTAGGTGCCCGAGGCCGAGTTGCGGCCATAGAGGCTGATCGAACGGTTGGCCCACTCACCGGTCAGACCCACGTCGCCCCAGGTGGTGATGTTGTTCTCCCTGCCCCCGCGCCGGGTGCTCGAGAAGATCGCATCCACCTGCTGGAGCGTCAGGCCGCGCTCGGCGATGGGGTTGTCCTTGTGCACGTAGACCGCCAGCATGTCGATGCCCGCCCGCAGCAGCGTGGGCGGATAGCCGTAGCGCTCCTCGAAGCTGTCGATCTCGCGGCTGCGCATCGTCCGGCTCATGGGGCCGAACTGGGCGGTGCCCTGGGTCAGCGCCGGCGGTGCGGTCGAGGAGCCGCGGCCGTCGATCTCGATCTGCACGTTGGGGTAGTGCCGCTGGAAGCCCTCGGCCCACAGCGCCATGAGGTTGTTCATCGTGTCCGAGCCGGTGCTCTGAAGCGAGCCCGACACGCCCGAGACCGGCTCGTAGTCCGGCAGGTTCCGATCGACACGGACGCCGTTGTCCTCGTCCTTCTTCTCCTGGCCCGCACCGGCCACCGCCAGGCCACCGGCCAGCGTACACACACAGCCCATCAGGGCCAACCGACCAAACCACTGGTTCCACATGATCGCATCCTTTCCTGTCAGCAGGTTCCAAGACCTCGAACACCGCCACGCGCGGCGTCCATCTCACTGCCGACGAAGGTTAGATGCGGCGTGTTAGCGATCCGCAAGCGATTCTTGAATTCAATGTGAGCCGCCAGGCCCCCGGGGGCGCATCATGGGGCCGGCGGCGCCCGTTACGACTCCCGTTGTGCCCTCGCCCCTCAGCCCGGCGGCCGCGTGTGCCACCGCGAGAAAGCACCGCCTTGGTGCGCGCGTCTGCCTGGGGTCGGGCCTTCCCCGGCACCTGGGCATGGTGGTGCCGCAAAGCAACGTTGAGGCCCCCCGATGCGGTCGCTTACCCGGCCTTGACCGGCGCGAGGTCGGCGGTCAAGGCGGCGGCAGCCGGGAGGTGGATGGCGAAGGTGCTGCCGACGCCCGGCCGGCTCTCGACGCTGACGCGGCCGGCGTGAGCCTCGGTGATGTGCTTGACGATCGCCAGCCCCAGGCCCGTGCCGCCCAGGGCCCGGCTGCGCGCGCGGTCGGTACGGTAGAATCGCTCGAAGAGGCGTGGCAGGTGCTCGGCGGCGATGCCCACGCCCTGATCGGCCACCTCGATCACGATCTCTTCGCCGCGCGTGACGGCCCGCAGGACGATCCTGCCGCCGTCGTGGCTGTACTTGACGGCGTTATCCAGCAGGTTCACCACCGCCTGCTCCAGCAGCGTGGTGTTGCGCCATGCGGCCAGCGCCGGCTCGCAGTGGACGTCGATCGCGATGCCGCGGGCCTCGGCCTTGGCCTGGCAAGTCTCGACGGCACCGCGCAGGATGGGTTCGATCCGGCCGCGGGCCAGCTCGATGCGCGCATCCTCGGCGTCCTGCTCGATCCTCGCCAGGGCCAGCAGGTCCTCGATGATGGCCTGGAGCCGGTCGGCCTGGCGGCCGACGATGGCCAGGAAGTGCTCCAGGTCGGCCGATTCCAGGTCGGGTGAATCGTGGATGGTCTCGACGGCGGCCTTGATTGCGGTCACGGGCGTCTTGATCTCATGGCTGACGTTGGCGACAAAGTCCCGGCGCAGCGACTCCAGCCGCCGCTGGTGCGTCACATCGTGCAGGACGATCACGACGCCGATGCGGGCACCGGCGGCATCGTGCATGGGCGCGGCCTGGGCCTCCAGCAGCCGCACGTCCATGCCCCCCCCCGCCCCCGCAGCCGCCCGCGCGCCGTTGCGCCCGGCGGGGAGCAGGCGCAGGGCGATCTCATCCTGGATCGGCTCCGCCGCGGCCATCGCACGGGTGATGAACTCCCCAAGCGGCAGGTCGCGCACGACCTCGAGCACGTTGCGGCCGACAGCGCGGCGGGTGCCGACGTGAAGCAGCCTCGCCGCCGCCTGGTTGAGGCTGCGCACCCGTTGGTCGAGGTCGAGCACGAGCACTCCCTCGATCATGCTGCGGTAAACCGCCTCCAGTTCCAGCCGCCGCCTGGCCTCGGCGTCGTAGCGGCTCTCGAAGAGCTGTGCCGCGCGGCCGAGTTGCACGGCAAACGCACGGGCCCAGCCCGGCCGCTGGATCGTGCCGCGATCGCCCAGTTCACCGGCCGCCAGCCGCTCGGCCTGGGCACGCAGCTTCTGAATCAGCCACCACTGGCGGATCACCCACAGCAGTCCCGCCAGCAGGACCGCCGCGAGGATCGCGGCTACTACCCACCCGACCGCGCCCGCTCCATCCTCCACGGCGACGGTTGCAGGCATCGACCATAGCCGCAGCGCTGCGGCGCGGGGATCGGCAGGAAGCAGAATCTCAGGCGCGCCGGACAAGGGGCAAGGTCCTCGATACCACATCGGCAGTTTCGGCACCGCACGGGGCCGACGGTCAATCCTTGAAACGATAGCCTACGCCGCGCACGGTTTCGATCAGCCCGCCGCTCTCGCCGAGCTTTCGCCGCAGGGTGACGATCTGCACGTCCACCGACCGATCTGTCACCGCCGCGTACGCCCCATGAATGGCGTTGATGATGCTCTGGCGGGTGTAGACGCGGCCCGGGCGCGAGGCCAGCAACTGCAACATGCGGAACTCGGTAACGGTCAGGTCGATGCACTGCCGGCCGATGCGCACCTCGTGGCGTTCGGGGTCGATGTGGACGCCCCGGACGGTGATGGCCCGCTCCTGCTCATCCTCACCCTGGGCCTGGGCCTCAGCCGCGGCCTGGGCGGCCCTGGCGGCCTCGGCGCGTCCGCGTCGCAGCACGGCCCGCACGCGGGCCAGCAGCACCCGCGGGCTAAAGGGCTTGGGGATGTAGTCATCGGCGCCCAACTCGAGTCCGGTGACCACGTCGGCCTCTTCGCCCTTGGCCGTGAGCATGACGATGGGCACGTGCTTGAGGCTGTCATCCTGGCGCACCATTCGGCACAACTCCAGCCCATCCATGCCCGGCAGCATCAGGTCCAGCAGCACCAGCGCCGGCGGCTGCGACCGCAGCATCTTCAGCCCCCGTTCGGCGCTTTCAGCGCAGGTGACGGTAAACCCCTCGCGTGTGAGGTTGTAGCGCAACAGGTCCTGGAGGTCCTGCTCATCCTCGACCACGAGGATGTGGGTCCGCCCTTCTTCGGGTACCTCGCGTCGCCTGGCTTTCAATGGCGTGGCTCCTCGCATGTTTCCGCTCCTCGGCTCCCGGTACCACCGGCATGGCGCCTGCCGCGGGGCCAACGGGATGGAGCGCGGCTGCCTGCAAGCGGCCTCCTCTCTCCTTCCATATCATTGCCGCATCATGTTACAAACGTGTTAGAAGAAACGGGCGATCCGGAGCCGCTCTCCGGATCGCCCGTGGAGACAATCCCACCCTGGTGGCGGCGCCGGGCCATCGGCGCGGGTCAGAAAAGGAGCTGGAACTGGCTGCGCAGCAGCCACATCCCGTCGCGCGCGGTAGCCCGGTGGCCCATGCCGCTGCCGGAACCGGCGTTGACCGGGTTGAACGCGTAAGTCCAGTCGACGGTAAACTTGGCGTTGTGGCCGCTGAGGAAGTAGTTGAAGCCGACCGTCAGGAACTGCTCGTGCGACTCCAGCGGACGGTCGCCGGGCGCGGCCATCGAGCGGAAGCCCGAGCGGTCGCGGCGGTTGCCGAAGTTGGTCCAGTCGAAGCGGACGAACGGCTCGACATCGTGGTCCGAGAGCATGAAGTTGTACGAGCCGATCACCATGATGCCGAAGTCGTTCCAGTCATCGAAGCCATCGTTGAACTGGTGGCTGCCGATGACGGCGCCGGCGAGGCTCAGCCCATCGTGCTTGAACGCGGCGTCGGCGGTCCACAGCAGAAGCTGGTTGTTGGGCGCATCGGTGCCGGTCTTGTCGACCTGATAGTGGACGGCCGCCCCGGCGAACAGGCCCGTCTCATCGCCCGGCCGCGAGCCGTAGTGGCCGTAGTTCCACCGGTCACCGAGAATCTTGAACTCGCCGCGAGCGGTGATGGCGAAGTCGACCGGGGTCCGGTCGAATCGCTTGCTCGCACCGGCATCGCCCTGACGGAAGCCGTCGTTGAACATCACGTTCGCCCTCATGAAGTCCTGGCCGGGCGGGTTGATGCGAAGGCCCACGCCCTCGGTGCGGCCGGCGGTGAAGTTGTTGACCATCGCCGAGCGGTCCACGGCGGTCTGGCGGCCGGAGCTGACCAGTTCCTCCTTGGCAAAGGGGGCCTTGAGTCGGCCGGCATAGACATCGAGCCAGTCGGTGATCGAGGTGCCGATGAAGGCATCCTCGAGGAACACATCGCCCGTGTCGCGGTTGGTGGCCAGCACGATGCGGTAGTCGAGTTGCGTGCCCACGTCGATGTGGCCGCGCACGCCGAACTTCACCCGCCGCATGTCCGTGCCCTGGACGGTCCTGGCACTGCTGGCGGCGGTCCCCGGATCGTCGCGGCGGCGGTTGAGCACGTGGCGAACCTGGACCTGACCGGTGAAGCGCAGCTCGTGGCCCTCACCGGCGAGCATGAAGTTGCGGCCATCGTGACCCCCGAGCATCGGCCCTTCCTCGGCCAGAGAGGCGCGAACCTGGGCATCTTCCATCGCATCGCGGACAATGGCGCTCACCTCTTCGGCCCGCGAGCGGTGCATCCACGATTCCTCGGTCTCCACCCCGGCCGCATCCAGCCGCGACTCCAGCGCCTGAATGCGCTGCTTGAGCGCTTCGACTTCGGACGCCGCTGCCGCAGCCGGTGCTGGGCCCACGCCCAGCACAACCGTCCCGATGACACCGAACCAAACTGCCTTGCGAAACATGAGTGGTCTCCTTTCACTGGTAAAACCGTTGCACCGCGGGTAAACCCTATCACCCGCGCCACGGCCGGCGGAGGGTAAATCGGGCTACATCAGACTTGCGTAAGCACAGCATAAGAAGTTGGTGAGCCCGGCCGCCATGGCACAGTGGACGCCGCACACCCAGCCCGCGGTACGCGACCCGGCAGCAGCTTCAACGGGCGGGCGGATGTCGGCGTCTGCTTCATCGTAGCGGGCTTTCGCGGCGGACGGGGAGCCGGGGGAGCCGAGGGGCTGGTGGTCTGGGTCGTTGACATCGGGGTTGTTCTCCTTGCATGACTGGTTCGAGGACCGGCAGGCGCGGCAGATGTGGTCGGAGATGCACTCGGGGCAGGCCCGCTGGCCGCAGCCTCTGCAAGGCCGGGCCCGCGGCTCCAGCCACGGGTGCGGACATACGACGGGCAGGCCGGAGTCGGCCTGCATCGTCAACAGAGGGAAGCGATGGCCATCAGGGGGAAGACCTGAAAGCTATTCACTGCCAATTGGTTATAACCGGAAGGGGGGTATTTTCAGTCGTGCGCTGACACTGCACGGCCCGGACCCGCTGGCTTACATCACCGACGTGTTCACCCGCCTGCCCGCTCCCCCCATCCGCGAACTCGATCAGTTCCTGCCCGACCGGTGGTCACCGCCCGAGGCATGACAGACCCCTTCCCCGCCCGCCGGGGCCGACCGGGTTCAGCCGTGGGGGCTGGGTGGGTGGGGTTGGGAGAACGGTTAGTGCGCCGGTAAGCCGGCGAGGAGTCGCGAATGAAAGAGTCGCACAGGAAAGGTCTAGCGAACCATCCTGACCCCGAGTCATGCGTGCGTGGCGGCAACGCCACGGGCGAAGCGTTGA
>PUMS01000174.1 GCA_003551485.1 Phycisphaeraceae bacterium
CGGGGGTCTGGCCTTCGCGGATGCAGCGGGCGAAGTCGAGCATGTAGCCCTCGTGGGCGCCGGGGCCGTGCTCGTGGCGCGGGATGGGCAAATCCTCGAGGTCGCGGATGAACTTGTCCTGATTGACGTCGCGCACGCGCTGCGCGGCCATCATGTCCCCGCCGTTCCACTCGGCGGTGCCCTCGCTGCCGATCACGCGCCAGTGGCAGCCCCAGCCGGTGTTGATCCCCTCAGCGCACCAGGAACCGCGGTAAGTGTAGATGATGTCCCGCTCCATCTCGAAGATGGCCATGGCGCTGGCATGGCCCTGGTACCAGGATCGCGGCGGGTTCCAACTCGTGCACGAGACGCGCGCGGGATCGGCGCGGGTGACGCGGCGGGCGGCATCGAAGTGGTGGATGGCCATGTCCTTGAGCAGCACATCCGCCATCTGGTCACGGAAGCCGCCGAAATGGGCGCCGATGAAGAAGTCGCAGTGGACCTCGTCGATGCGGCCGATGGCCCCGCTGTGGCAGAATGCGGCGAAGTCGCGGATCGGCCCCACGTTGCGCTGCGTCTGCGTGATGGCGTAGTACCGGCCGGCCTTCTGCGCGGCGGCCACCATCCGCCGCGCCTGCGCCAGCGTGTCGCTCATGGGCTTTTCACCGAGCACGTGGCAGCCGGCCTTCAGCGCGGGGATCACCACCTTGTGGTGGGCCTCGGGCACGGTGACGTCGAAAACCACATCGGGCTTGGCCTTCCGCAGCGCCTCGGCCAGCGTGTTGAAGACCACGCCCCCATCGAGCCCGTGGCGCTGGGCGGTGGCCTCCGCGGCCTCGCGCCGCAGATCGACCAGGCCGACGATCTGGTAGTCATCGAGCTTGCAGGCCAGGTTCACCCATCGCTGAGCCATGTTGCCGCAGCCGGCCTGAACGACACGGAAAGGTGTGGACATCAGAAACTCCTGTATGAGGGAACCTTTGGGGGCGTGCGCGAGCAAAACGGCGTGCGGAACTTTCCAATCACCCGGCACGCAGCTCCGCTCCCAGGCTCTGGCGCAGCGCGGTGACGACGGCCTCGACCTGGGGGTCGACTTCCTCATGCCGCAGCGTGCGGTCGGGGTCGCGGAAGGTCATGCGGAAGCTGACGCTCTTGCGGCCCTTCTCGATCGGCTTGCCGCGGTAGGTGGTGATGAAGGCGAGATCGCTCAGCAGGGCCGGCTTCACCTGCCGCACCGCCTGCTCGATGTCGGCCCAGGTCACCGGCTCATCGACGATGACCGACAGGTCGCGCTCGATGCCGGGGAAGCGCGGCAGCGGCTGAACGATGTGGCTTGGTGGGTAGGCATCGATCAGCGGCGGCAGGTCCAGTTCGGCCACCACCACGGGGGTCTGGAGGTCGAAGCGCTTCTGAAGCTCGGCATCGAGCACACCCAGGCGGCCGAGCACCCGTCCGCCCGCCATCAACTCCGCCGCCGCGGCGAACCCGGCGGTCTCGACTGGCCGGCAGTCGATGTCGCGCCGGCCGGTGAGGGTGATGACCGCCTCCTCGATGGTGCCGCGCAGGTCGCGGAAGGCCTGTTGACGGTCCTCGGCATCGCAGAGCATGCCCAGCTTCTGCCATTCCTCGATGTGACCGT
Organism: Phycisphaeraceae bacterium; assembly: GCA_003551485.1. Taxonomy (GTDB): domain Bacteria; phylum Planctomycetota; class Phycisphaerae; order Phycisphaerales; family Phycisphaeraceae; genus B1Sed10-187. The sequence continues at coordinate 1,619 of PUMS01000174.1, forward strand.
CCCGCCGCGCCCACACGCTGGCGGTCTCGTACAGCCGCAGGCCGCTGTTGCCGGCATCCTGGTTGCCCTTGCGGCAGGCCAGCAGGCTGGGCAACACCGATGGCCGCAGCATGGGCTCGGCCTTTCGGCGTTCATCGTCCAGCACCACCGCCTCGTAGCCGTCGGGGATGAACGGCTCGCCGTGGCTCAGGGGCACGAAGCTGAGTGTGATGGCCTCGAAATAGCCGTGGGCCGAAAGAACCTGGCCAAGCTTCCGCCGCGCTTCGACCGATGCCTGCGGCGGGCGGGCGATGATCTGGATCTTCTCGCGCACCGGCACGCGGTCGAGCCCGTAGAGCCGGCCCACCTCTTCGATCAGGTCCACCTCGCGCTGAAGGTCCAGGCGGAAGGTGGGCACCCGGCAGGTGATGCGTTCGCCGCCATCCTCGACCGCAGGCTCCAGGCCCAGCCGTCCCAGGGCTCCGGTGATGTCGTCCAAGCCAAAGTCAATGCCCATCAACTGGCGGCAGCGCTGCGGCCGCAGCGAAAGCGCTCGCGGCGATGGGTCCTCGCAGCCGGCGCGGATCACACCCGGCACGATCGTGCCGCCGGCGAGTTCGGCGATCATCGCCGCAGCGCGGCGGGAGGCACGGTCCACACCCGCCACATCCACGCCCCGCTCGAAGCGGTAGCTCGAGTCCGAGGCCAGCTTCAGCGCCCGGCTGGTGCGCCGCACCGAAAGCGGGTTGAATGCCGCCGACTCCAGCAGCACATCCACCGTGTTCGAGCTCACCTCCGTCTCCAGCCCGCCCATGACCCCGGCGATGGCCACCGGCCGGCTGGCATCGGCGATGACCAGCATCGGGTCGGCCAGGGTGTGCTCCGAGCCGTCGATGGCGGTGAAGGCCTCACCGCGGCGGGCGCGGCGGACCACGATGCGGCGGCCCTCGAGCCTGGCCAGGTCGAAGGCGTGCAGGGGCTGGCCCAACTCCAGCAGCACGAAGTTGGTCACATCCACGACGTTGTTGACGCTGCGCAGCCCCACGGCCTCGAGCCGGCCGACCAGCCAGTCGGGGCTCGGCCCCACCGTTACCCCGCGGATGATGCGTGCGGTGTAGAGCGGGCACAGGTCGGGCGCCTCGTTGTCCACACGGGTGAGGTCCGTCACGCCCTCATCCGAAGCGGCGGCTGCGTCGTCGAGTTCTTCGGCCGCGGGCATCGCCGGCGGCTTGAGGCTGTGCCCCACCGCCGCGCCCAGCTCGCGGGCCAGGCCCAGGTGGCAGAGGCAGTCGGGCCGGTTGCTGGTGACCTCGACATCCATCATCCAGTCCCGCCCGCCGCGGGTATCGACCGCCTCCCACTGCTCGGTGGGAAAGCCCGCCGCCGTCAGCGCCTCGGCGGCGGGCTCGACGTCGATGGGCCGGTGCAGGTAGCTTCCGATCCAGTTCAGACTCGCCTTCATGGCCGCTGAGGGTAGCAACGCCGCCCGGCGGGGCAAACGGGGGCGGCTCCAGCCTCATGAGCTACTGGCCTGAAAACAACTCCCTCTCCCTCCGGGAGAGGGTTGGGGTGAGGGGAGAATTGCTGGGCCCGTCCGAACCTGCCCTCACCCCCGGCCCCTCTTTCGGGGGGAGAGGGGGGAAAGAGCCGCCCGCGCGTTTCATTCTCATGGGTGCGGCGCAGCCTCATGAGACACTGTTGCGTATCCCCTGGCCATCGGCCGTTGCGGACGTTGGCCGCGCTCATCGCACGGGGATGGCGGCCGATTCCCGGCGCAACCCGCATACGCAGGGCGCCCGCCGCACGGTTATAGTGGCCACCCGATCCAGGGCCACACCGTGTGAAGGAGACGACACCATGGACAGCATCAACTGGGGCATCATCGGCTGCGGCAACGTCTGTGAGAAGAAGGCCGGGCCGGCGCTCTACGGAGTGGAGCACTCGCGCCTGGTGGCGGTGATGCGGCGCAACGGGGAACTGGCCGCGGACTTCGCACGCCGCCACGATGTGCCGCGCCACTACGACCGCATCGAAGACCTGCTGGCCGACGGCGAGGTCAACGCCGTCTACATCGCCACGCCCGATGCGGCCCACCATGCCGCCACCCTCGCGGCGGTGGCCGCGGGCAAGCCGGTGCTGGTCGAGAAGGCCATGGCCAGCAACACCGCCCAGTGCGATGAAATGATCGCCGCCGCCACCCAAAGGGGGGTGGTGCTGGCCGTGGCCTATTACCGCCGCGCTTACCCGAGCATCCTCCGGGCCCGGGCCCTGATCGACGATGGTGCCATCGGTCCGGTGCGCGAGGTCCACATCAACGATGAGTTTCCCCTCAGCCACCGGCTGGACCTGTGCCACTTCTTCTGCGGCGATGCCCGTGCCGTGCGCGCCACCGATGGGCCGCTGCCACCGTGCAGCCACGCCGCGCAGGGAGCGATGCTCGAGGTCCACCACGAAGGCGGCGCCGTCTGCTGGACACCCGCAGGCTGGCGCGAGAACCTGGTGGCCGAGACGCTGGACATCCGGGGCGGTGCTGGCCGGATCGTCATCCACGACCTCAAGCAGGGCGTCATGGTCATCGAACGCCACGGCCAGGACCCCGTGCGCGAAGAGCCCGGCCCGCTGCCTGCCACCCACTGGGGTCTGGTGGACAACTTCGTCCGCCACCTGCGCGAGGGCGCGCCGCTGGCCTGCGACGGCGTCGAGGGCAGAAAATCCACGGTCATCCTCGACATCGTCGACCAGCTCCGGCCTGACGGCCGCGAGATCGCGGTGCGGTATTGACCGAACATGGCGGGTCTGAAGCCTCGCGGGAATGCGACGGGGGCGGGGCCGGCGAAATCGAACCATCCTGAATGGCAACCACGTTGCGCACTGCCGGTTTCTTCGGCAGGGATGTCGCCACACTGCACGAGACGCTCGTGGGTGCGCGCCTCCCTGGTGTTGAGCGTGTTCTTGTCGGTCGATGGCCACCGTTCGATTACCGGACGCGTTCGCGGACGTGGCCCGATGAAACATGGGCTCGACCGTCGCCCGGTGCGGTGAGGGTGGTTGTGACGGCTGTAATGATCGGATTCGAGGCGGGTATCTGGAGAAAGTGGGGCTGATGTGGAAATCCGGGCAAAGTAGGGGGGCCGGGCTGCCGATCAACGTGGACAGGCCGCCGTTGGACATGCCCTTGAGGCGACAACGGTGGCCGCGCCCGGCCGCGTCCAGGGCACGGCCGGTCAACGTGGACTGAAAGCCCGCCGCGTGGATGCGGGCTGCGCATCAGAAACAACCAAGAGGCAAGGGTGCTGTCCCAAGGAGCACGGTATGTCGAGCAGGCGGTGGATCGTTCAAAGTGTGATGGTCGCCATGGTGATGGGCGCGTTCGGGTTCGGCGTCGCCGCCGGTGACGGCCGAAACGGAGCGGATGCCTCGACTGATCCGGGTGTGTTCATCGACGAGGATGCCGGCGCCGACGCCGGCGAGGCGACGGTGACGCCCGGGGCGTTCGGCAAGTTCGACCTGCACGTGAAGGACCTGGAGATTTCCAAGGTCCTCCAACTGCTGTCGTACCAGTCCAAGCGCAACATCGTGGCCAGCCGCAACGTCAGCGGCAGGGTCACGGCCAACCTCTACGATGTAAACTTCCATCAGGCCCTCGATGCGGTGCTGCATCCCAACGGACTGGACTACCGCGAGAAGGGCGAACTGGTCTACGTCTACACCGAAGATGAACTGGCCAAGATCGAGGACCAGGACCGCAAGACCGTCAGCCGCGTGGTTCGCCTCAACTACATGCGGGCCAGCGATGCCGCCGGCTTCGTGCAGTCGCGGCTGAGCTCGGCCGGCAGCATCTCCGCCTCGCCCGAGGCCCCGGCGGGCATCCAGCCCTCGCTGGGCGACGTCGGCGGCGAGAGCCATGCCCTGGGCAACGTCCTGGTGATCAACGACTATCCCGAGAACGTCGATCAGATCATCAACCTGCTTGAGCAGCTCGACGTGCGGCCCAAGCAGGTGATGATCGAGGCCACCATCCTGGGCGTGCAGCTCACCGAAGACAACCGCATGGGCGTGGACTTCTCGGTCCTGGCCGACTTCTCCACCCTGGACATCGCCAACCCGCTCAACCCCGTGGGCGGTCTGCTCAACAGTGTTGTGGACGGGGGCACGGGCATCCAGACCGACACCCGCTTCGGTGCCGGTGACGGCAGCTTCAAGCTCGGCGTGGTCGAGGATAACATCGCCGTGGTGGTCGAGGCCCTCGCCAGGTTCACCGACACCACCGTCCTGGCCCGGCCCAAGCTGCTGGTGCTCAACCGCCAGCGGGCCGATCTGCTGGTCGGCGAGCGAAAAGGTTTCGTCACCACCAGCCAGACGGAGGTCTCGACGGTCTCGACGGTTGAGTTCCTCGAGACCGGCACGCAGCTCAGCGTGCGGCCGTTCGTCTCCGACAACGGCAACATCCGTCTCGAGCTGCGCCCCACCATCTCCGATGGCACAGTCGACGTCGTGGAGGGGCAGCTTGTGCCCAACGAGGAAACCCAGACGTTGACGACCAACGTCATGGTGCAGAATGGCCAGACGGTCATCCTCGGCGGGCTTTTCCGTGAAAGGACCGACAACCGCAACAGGCAGGTGCCGTTCCTGGGTGACATCCCCCTCCTCGGCGCCGCCTTCCGTGGCCAGCATGACACGATCGAGAAGACCGAATACATCTTCATGATCCGGGCCCACATCGTCGACGATGGCAAGATGGCCGATGCCGCCGACGAGATGCTCGACCGTGCCGAGATGATCCGCATCGGCGCCCGCAAGGGCCTGCTGCCCTGGGCACGCGAGCGGATGACCAGCTACCACCTCCAGCGCGCTCTGACCCACTACGAGGAGGGTCGCGCGGACCGCGCCCTGGCGTCCACGAGTTGGGCCCTGTCGCTGGACCCGCGATTCATCCCCGCCCGCGAGCTGCGCGAGAAGATCACCGGCCAGCGCGACTTCTACGTCGATCACGATGGGCTCAGCCGCGCGGTGGAGATGTTCATCGAAGAACAGGCCGCGCCGAAGCTTCAGGACCAGCAGGTCCAGGACAGCCAGCGCCCATCCGCGGACGAGGACACGGCTACCGTCACCAAGACGCATGAGGCCGGCGAAGAGCCCGAGCATGCAGCGGCCGAAGCCGAGGCTGATGCCGAAGCTGAAACCGGGGCCGAGGCTCGTGCTGAGACCGATGCCGACGCCGATCAGGCAGCCGAATCGACCGAAGCCGCCGCCGACGCTGACGCCACCGACATCGACGTCGACGCCGATGCAACGGCCGATGCACCCGCCGCCGCCGACAGCGAGGCCGATGCGTCCACCGCCGATGCTGAGGCCGATGCCACCGAAGCGCAAACCCAGGCCGATAAGGACGCCGCCGAAGCCGATAAGCAGGCCGCAGCCGAGGCCGACGAGCAGGCCGCGGCCGACGCCGACAGGCAGGCCGCCGTCGATGAAGATGCTGCGGACGTCGACTTCGAGGAAGATGCCGCGGCCGAGCACGAGTCCGGCCTCGAATGGCCCATGGTCCACGAGTTCGATGAGTACGACGACCTCGATTGACCTGCGCCCTGCCGCCTTTGCGCGGTAGCGGACACGACAATGCAGCCATCGGCGGCGGCACAGGGTCCCATAGCCCTGTGCCGCCGCCGCATGTGAACCCGCCGCCGGGCCTGACCGATGTTCAACGGCATGAACCGGCGTTCCCATTCAACCCCGACCTGCCCGGAGCCGACCATGAAGGTTTCCCGATCCACACCGCGACCGATGCTCTGCCTGCTGGCGCTGTGCGCCATGGCCGCAACCGTCGGCGGCTGCAAGACCCCCACCCACGATGAGCGGAGCGATGCGGCCACCCAACGCTGGCAGCAGGTCCGCTCGAGCATGATCCTGGATGAGGCCATGTCGCGTTTCAAGGCCGGCGACCTGGACTTCGCCGAGCGAAGTGTCGGCGAGGCGCTGAATCTGCATCCGGAGGACCCGCGGCTGTACACCCTCCTCGGCCGCATCGCCCTGGAGCGCGGGCACCTGGACCGTGCCAATCAGTTCTTCCTCACCGCCCTCGACCTCGTCCCCGACCATCCTCCGGCCCATTACTACCGGGGCATCGTCCTTCAGCGCTGGCAGCGGCATGAAGATGCCTTCGAGGCCTACATGGCCGCCTGGCGGCTGGTTCACGACAACCCCGCCTACCTCCTGGCCGCGGCGGAGATGCTGCTGGAACTCGACCGCCTCGACGATGCCATCGAGCTGATCGAGTCGCGGCTGACCTACTTCGAGGGCAACGCCCCGCTGCGCGCGGCGATGGGGCAGATGCACATGCTGCGCGGCCAGCCCCAGCGCGCCATTGAGTACTACCAGCGCGCCATCGTCCTGGCGCCCAACGATGCGGGCATCGCCGAGGAACTGGCCCTGGCGCAGATGGCCATGGGCCATTACGGCGGGGCCATCGCCACGCTCGAGCGGCTCTCGGCCCTGCCCGAAACCCGCGACCGCCGCGACATCCAACTGACCCTGGCGCGGGCCTATCTCGCTCACGGCCGTGCCGCCGATGCCCGCGACACGCTGCTGGCGTTGACCAGTGAAAACCCCGGGGACGTGGCCGTGTGGATCAAGCTCGGCGAGGCATGCTGGTATGCCCAGGACCTCGCCGGCGCCCACCGGGCCGCCCAGCGCATCGTCGAACTGGCCCCGCGCCGCCACGAGGGCCACCTGTTGGAGGGGATGGTCTGGGCCCAGCGCGGCGACATCGACAGGGCCCTGGCGGCACTGGACCGCGCCGCCGACACTGCACCCGGCCACGCCGCGCCACTCATCCTGCGCGGCCTGGCACTCGAGCAGGCCGGCCGCCCCCGCGCTGCGATGGATGCCTACCGCCGCGCACTGGACCGTCATCCCGACCACCCGCGTGCAAGCGCCCTGCTGAAGCGCCTCGCCGAGGCCCAAGAGGCCGATGAGCCCGCCCGGCCCTGAGCGATGGGGGCATCAGCTCTGGCAGCGCGGGCAGAAGGTGCTCTGGCGGCCGGTGATGCGGATGGCGGCCAGGGGCGTGGCGCAGCGCCGGCAGGGCAGGTCGGCGCGGCCGTAGACACGGTGGCGGCCCTGAAAGCCACCGGGCTCGCCGGCGCTGCCCACGTAGTCGCGCAGGCTCGAGCCGCCGGCGTCGATCGCGCGGCGGAGCAGCCGGCGCATCCGCCGCACCAGCCCGGCGATGGTCGCCGCATCGAGGCGATCGGCCGGTGTGAGCGGATGCAGGCCGCAGGCGTGCAGCAGTTCATCCACATAGATGTTGCCCAGCCCCGCCACCACCGTCTGATCCAGCAGCGCCGCCTTCAGCCCCCGGCGCGTCCGCGCCAGCCGCGCACCCAGTTCACCCGGCCGGATGCTCAGCGCATCGGGCCCCAGCCGCGCCCATCGCGCGGCGGCCATGGCCTCGAAGCCCGCATAGGTCCACACCCCCCCGAACCGCCGCGGATCGCGAAACCACAGCCGCGCGCCATCATCCAGCGCCCACACCACGTGCACGTGATTCACCCGCGGCCGAGCCAACTCCCCCCTCATCCCGCCGCCGGCCCCCGCAAACCGCAGCGTCCCACTCATCCCCAGATGCACACAGACACACCCCCCTTGCGCTTCCCGTTGCGGTGCCGGTTCCGCGAGCATCTCCGGGGGCTTTTCCAAGGGCCTCTCCGGGGGGCCGACTTCCCGGAGCCCTTCCGGGATCTCTTCCGGGATCACTTCCGGGGGCGGGTGTGGGGGCGGGGCCCCGACGATGGCGATCTGCTTGCCATGCCGCCTCACCGCCACGACCCGACATCCGCGCAACAGCGCCCCGGCCTCCAATCGCGGCGCAGCGCGGCCGGCCGTGCCCGCTCGC
>PUMS01000461.1 GCA_003551485.1 Phycisphaeraceae bacterium
CCGCTGAAGGCGGGCCCGCCGATCGTGCGCGGCCAGGTCCTGCACATCGCGGCGATCGGGACCGCGCCCGCCTGGCGCGGCCGGGGCCTGGCCGCAGCGCTGTTGAGCCGGGCCGTGGACCTGGGCGGTGAGCGAGGCTTTGCGCTGGCCGTGGCCGAGTGCTCGAGTGCGGCCTCGGTGCGATGCCACCAGCGCTGCGGCTTTCAGAAGGCGGGGCAACTGCCCTACGCCACGTTCGAGCACGACGGCACCCGCCCCTTCGCCCCGCTGGATGGCGACTGTGTGCTCATGAAAAAACCGCTGGGTGCGCCATCGGCCGATGGACGGTAGCCTGGCCGGTGGGCGTGGCTGGGGCAAGGTTGCGCTCGATGGGGGGCTTTCAATGGAACTTTCCCGTCCGCAGCGCATCACTGATGCCGCCCGGCGACGTTGGCGACACTGAAAAACCGGCCACCGTTCACGGCCGTTCATTGCGTAGGAGGGGGGGTGAGTAGAACGAGACCTACCCACCCTACGCGCTGCGCGCCGCGTGTTGCGGTCCGTCGGGTCGTGAACAGTTACGAAAGCTGCAACATTGCAACCGTCGTTCAGCAGCACTCCACTTCGGTGATGTGATGTTGCGATCCGTTGACGGGAACAACCAGTTATTGGCCGCGTCCCGTATCCCGTGCTTTTCATTCTTCCGGCCTGTCCTCGTCCAACACAAAGACCACGCCCGTCCACCGCAGCTTCTCCCGGTGTCGCTCATACCACTCCAAGGCTTGCTGCGGATCGGCGTCCTCGGGCATGCCGCGCACGTACTGTCGGACGCGCCGCATGATCCCGTCCTGGTCGACCGGCGCGAGCACGGGCGATTCCAGTTGTCCGTCACCCAATTCCAGTGCGATCGTCAGTAAAGCCGGGACGCCTTCCTTGACACCATAGGTGGTCATGGTCAAGGCGGCTTCGTGGCGAATTGTTACATCATCATGGTCAAGCAGAGGCGCCAGCAGCGACTGATCCCCCTGGCGGAGCGCGTTCACCCGAGCGGCAAGTTCATGCGAGATCATCGCATCCTCATCAAGCTGCTGAATCATGCGACCACAACGCACCATCACATCATCGGCGCGGGCTCCGTCCAGATGCAGAAACATGGTCGTCGTGGGCAAACTGCGGACCACACTGAGGCACGCCTTCCGTGAAAAGGCGCCATCATGAACATAGCCCTCCATGACTCTCATCGCACCGTACAGGAGCTGTTCGGCAGCATCCCGCTTCTCGAGGCCACTGTCGATGTCATCCACCTCCCGAACCCCTTTGGCGCCAAGTGCACTGAGGCGATCTCTGGCGATCAGTTCCTCCATCAACGCTTCCCCTGAGGGCAGCGGCCTTGAGTGGACCATGTGGGTAAAGAAATCGTGGCCGACCTCTTCCATGCTGGCCCCCTCCGCCTGAAACGCGCCCGCGAAAAGCACATGATCGATGGGGTCAAGATCACGGATGACGTCATGGAACTCATCCGGTTCCACCGCAGACAGGAGATCGCACACGTGGCGGATGCGTTCGAGCTCCGCCTCGGACCAGCGCTCGTGCCGGGGATCATCCGCCATCTCGCAACCGGACAGGCCGCCTGCGACCGACAAGGCCCCTGCCAGGAACGAGACGGCAATGATCGGGCGCAACGGCGGCTGACAGTCGTGCATTGTTGATCTGACTTTCATCATGGTCTCCATGGCTCGAGGGGCAACAGGGAGTGAGCGGGGCCATGCACAGCGTGTCGGAATAAGCCTCTGCCTCGGTTGGCTTTGGTCTGGCGCGGGTCTTCGGGCGGATGGAGATGTGTGTTCCGGGACGACCGTCCCGCCTTGCGGATGATGCACTGACCGTCAGCGCCTCAGGCTTTGCATTCTACGGCCCCCCGAAGGCGGGTCAACGGCCGATGATGTGGGCACTGTCTCATGAGGCAGCCCTATACCCACGAGGATGAAAATCGCGCGGCGTGCAGCGCGGCGTCTCACTCCCCTTCCCCCCGGGAGTCGGACCGGGGGGAAGGTAAATCCGGACCCGCCTTGCGTATCTGCCCTCACCCCGGCACTCTCCCGGAGGGAGAGGGAAGTGGATTGCGGCCGGGAGCGGAGGGGGCGGGGTCCGGGGAAGAAACTGCGGATACAGCGGGGTCAGTCGGTGGCGTTTACCGCGCGGCGGGGGTCGATGGGCAGGGATTCGCCCGGGGCGGGGGGGTTGGCGAAGGGGCCGGGGATCTGGGCATCGGGGGCCCTGGTGCGGCCGAACCAGTCGGGCTGCGCTTCGAGTTGCGTGGTGTGGGCGGGCAGGCCGTCGGGCAGGGCCAGGTCCAGCTTCAGCGAATCGGCATCGAGGCCCGCCTTCGCCCTCACCTCGCCGCCAAGGTCCTCGAAGCCGTGGAACTGTCGCCAGGCATCGAGGTCCAGCCACTCATCATCGCGCAGCAGCCGGAAGGGGCCGGGCTCGGCCGGGCCGGCGTAGGCGTTGGCCTCGCAGTGGCTGTCGCTGTTGTGAAGCGAGACGTAGCGGCTGGTGGCCACCAGCAGGTTGTGAACGATGCTGTGGCCGCGCGAGCAGGAGCCGCGGCCCTCGACGAAGCGGTCGGCCTGGCCGCGCGGCAGGTGGATGGCGCTGCCGGCGGTGTGGGCGATGAGGTTGCAGTCGATCTGGAGAAAGTCGTTGTCGTGGGCGTAGATGCCGTGGCCGCCGCCTTCCGGCGCGCCGCGCGGCGCGGGCTCAGCGCCGGGGTCGGGCTGCACATCGACGATGATGTTGTGGTCCACCCGCACCGGCTGGTGACTGGCCTCGATGAAGATGGCGCCGAAGCGGGTGTGGACCTGCGTGATGACGTTGGCGGTGCAGCGGCTGTGGTGGTTGGCAAAGTCCAGCCAGATGCCGCAGCCGTGGGCCAGCCGCCGCACGACGTTGCGGCGGACAAGCGTCTGTATGTTACGGTGGGTCTTGATGCCCGCTGATTCGAACATCTCCTCGACGTCGTGCCAGCAGCAGTCCTCGACGAGGTTGTCCTCGATCAGGCAGCGCACCATGCCCAGCCCGGCGATGCCGCAGACGCCGCACTGGCGCAGCGTGTTGCCGCGGATGATGTGGTGGCCGGTGGGCTCGGGAGGTGTCATGCGCGGGTCACGGCGGCCCATGTCCATGCCCACGGCGTTGACCTGCGCGATGGTGCAGCCCTCGATGATCCAGTGATGGCCGCGGTTGCCCGAGACGGCCGCATCCTGGGGCATGAATGGGAAGGCGTTGCCCGCGTGCTGGAAGGTCAGCCCCTTGAGGCGGATGTAGCCCAGGCCCTCGACCTCGGGGCAGAAGCACTGGCTGCGCGCGGTGGCCTCGAACGTGCTGCGCTGCGGATCGGCATCATCGAAGGGCCGCACGTGCAGGACCAGGCCCGCGGGGTCGGGCCAGAAGCGGCCGGGGCCGTCGAAAAGCTCGCCGTAGTCGTTGACCTGCTGCATGCGCAGGCCATCCTGAAACAGCATCCCACAGCGCTGCATGTAGAGGTGCCTGTTCCTGGCCCGCGTCTGGTCGAAGCCGCCGGTCAGGTTGCTGACGGCGCGGTTGGGCACGGTGAAGGGGTTGACGCCGATGAACCACCGGCGCGGCAGATGCACGGCATGGATGACTGCATCGGGCGAGCCGGTGGGCCGGCGCCAGTTGGTGCTCGGCTGCCAGGTGGTTCCCCACTCGGTGTGCGTGGCCTGTTCGTGAGGTCGGCGCCAGTTGGTGCTGGGCCGGTGCTCGGTGTCGATGACCTCGCTTGCGGTGATGATAACCGGGCCATCGCCCGCGGCTTCGAAGCTGATCATCGCCTGCGGCCCCTCCCCGCCGCGCACCGGCCGGATGCACTCGCGGTAAGTGCCGGCGTGGATGACGATGCGCTCACCGGGCTGGACCCGCTCGGCGGCCGCGCTGATGGTGCGCAGGGGTTTCTCCGCCGTGCCGGGGTTGGCATCATCGGCGTGCCCGGCCTGGCCATCAACGATCAGCGCGCGGCCGAAGCGCGGCGGTTCCTCCCAGGAAGTGAACACACTGCCATCGGGCAGCACCGCGGGGGCATCTTCGAGCATGACCGGCTCCTCGATGGTGGGGCGGTGACGGTCGTGGAGTGGACCTTCAGCGCTTGACCAGGTGGAACATGCCCCAGGTCAGGTAGCCGTTGTTGCCGCCGTCGATCCAGTGCCGCAGGCCGGTCTTCATGTTCTCGATGTACTCGCGGGAGACGATCTTCGAGATTTCCTCATCGCGGCGGGTCAGTTCATCGAGCACGGCCTGGTAGTGGCGCGGCAGGTGGATGTGCAGGTCCTCGTAGCTGGAGACCTCGAAGCCCACCTTCTGCGCCGTCTGCCGGTAGTAGTCGGGTGAGGCGAGGCTGGCGAGGTTGATGCGCTTGTAGACCGGCTCGAGCACGCCTTGGGGCACATCGTCGGTCTGCATCGGGTCGGTGAAGATGAACTGGCCGCCGGGTTTGAGCACGCGGTGGACCTCGCGCAGCACGCGCTCGCGGTCGGGGCTGTGGAGGATGGCATCCTCAGACCAGGCGAAGTCGAAGCTGACATCGTCGCGGGGCACGTTCTCGAAGGCGCCGTCGAGCATCTCCAGCCGGTCGGCCAGTCCCTGCTCGGCGTTCATCTTCCGGCCGCGCTGGTTCTCGGCCTCGCTGAGGTTGAGGTTGACCGCGTGGGGCCCGTAGGTCTTGACCACGTAGCGCATCGAGCCGCCGTAGCCGCCGCCGAGGTCGATGATGCTCGTGCCCTCGCCCAGGCCATCGAGCTTGGCGGCCATGCGCGCCACGGTGCGGCGGCTGGCGATGCGGATGGTGTCCTGCGGCGACAGGTAGATGCCCAGGTGCAGGTCTTCGCCGCCCCAGACGTGGAAGTAGAAGTTGTCGGCATCGCTGCTGTTGTAGTAGTCGCGGGCGACGTTGATCACTTCAGAGTCGTATTCGGCCATGGGAGGTCTCCTTTTCCGCCGCGACCGGCTCACCGGCGGGGCCGGGCGCGGGGGGCCGGGGGCCGGGGCATGGGTCGGTTACCCCATGATAACGCCACTCTCAGCCCCTGCGGGCGGGGCCGGGGCACGCCATGCGGCCGGGACCGGGGCCGGCCGGCGGCGGTACCATCTGCGCCATGGCCGAGACCGCGCAGACCGAGCCTGAGCCGATCCGGCTGGCCAGCCCGATCAGCGAGCTGCCCGCCGTCAGCCGCGCGCAGGCCACGCGGCTGAAGCGGCTGGGCATCGAGACGGTCAACGATCTTGTCCGCCACCTGCCCATGCGCTACGAGCGCCAGCAAGCCGAGGGCGGCATCGACGACCTGACGGTCAACACCGTCGGCAGCGCCCGCGGCTGGGTGGCGCGCACGCGGTGGGTCAGCGCCGGCGGTCGGGGCAAGGGCCGCTTCGAGGCCACGCTGCGCGACGAGGTGCGGACGCTGGCGCTGACCTGGTTCAACGCCCCGTTTCTGCGCAGCCGCATCCGGCCGGGCATGTTCATCCGCGTCCAGGGCAAGGTCACCCTCTACGGCGACCATCCGCAGATGGTCAACCCCCAGTGGGAGGACCTTACCGCCCAGGTCGACGCCCCGGCCAGGCAGCAGCGGCTGCGGCCGGTCTATCCCGCCACCGAAGAGCTGCGAAGCGAGACCCTCGAGGCGCTGATCCAGGATGTGCTGCCGCAGGTGCTCGACCGCATCATCGACCCGCTGCCACCGGCCCTTCGCGAGCATCACGCCATGCCCACGCTGGCCGAGGCCTACCGCATGGCCCACGAGCCGCAGAGCGAGCAGGAGGCCGAATCCGCGCGGCGGCGTCTGGCCTACAACGAGCTATTGCTGCTGCAACTGGGCATCGCCCTGAAGCGGCATCACAACGAAAACCACCTGCGCGCCCCAGCGCTGCGCTGGAGCGAGGCGCTGGACCGCCACATCCGTGCCCGCTTTCCCTTCGAGCTGACCCAGAGCCAGCAGCAGGTCATCGATGAGATCGCCCGCGACCTGCAAAAGCCCCATCCCATGAACAGGCTGCTGCAGGGCGATGTGGGCTCGGGCAAGACGGTGGTGGCCCTCTACGCCATGCTCCAGGCCTGCGCCCAGCGCTACCAGTCCGCGCTGATGGCGCCGACGGAACTGCTGGCCGAGCAGCACCACCTGTCGATCGCGAACATGCTCGAGGGCAGCAACGTGCGCCTGGCGCTGCTGACCGGGGGCCAGAGCGCTGCGGCCTCGAAGCAGCGCCGCCGGCTCAACGAGCGGATCGCCGCCGGCCAGATCGACATCGTCATCGGCACGCAGGCGCTGGTGGCTTCGCAGGTGTCGTTTGCCAACCTGGGCCTGGTGGTGATCGACGAGCAGCACCGCTTCGGGGTGCTCCAGCGCGCCGCCTTCCGCCAGGCCGCGGCGGGCAGCGGGTCGGAAGGCGGCAGTGACAAGAGCAATGGCGATGGCGATGGCGGTGAGCAGGCCACGCGCTGGCCCCATTACCTGGTGATGACCGCCACCCCCATCCCGCGCACGCTGAGCATGACCGTGTTCGGCGACCTCGATGTCTCAACCATCCGCGGCATGCCGCCGGGACGGCAGAGCCCGGTGACGAAGGTGGTCGGGCCTCAGAAGGCCGATTCGGTCTACCAGTACGTGGCCGGGCGCTGCCGCGGCGGGGAGCAGGCCTACATCGTGGTGCCCACGATCGACGAAAGCGGGCAGGAATCGGCGGTGCAGCTCAAGAGCGTGCTCGCCCACGCGGAGCTGATCCGCGACAGGTACGGCCAGGGCCTGAGCGTCGAAGCGCTGCACGGGCGGATGGCGCGGCCCGACCGCGAGCGGGTCATGCAGCGGTTTCGCGATGGTGACATCGACCTGCTCGTGGCCACCACGGTGATCGAGGTGGGTGTGGATGTGCCCAATGCCACGATGATGGTCGTCGAGCACGCCGAGCGGTTCGGCCTGGCGCAGTTGCACCAGTTGCGCGGGCGGATCGGGCGGGGCGCCGGCGGGGTGCGCAGCGTGTGCGTGTTCATCGCCGATCCCTCGACCGACTCGGCCCAGGCGCGGATGGAGGCGATCGGCTCACTGACCGACGGCTTTGCCATTGCGGAGAAGGACCTGGAGATCCGCGGCATGGGCGACTTCTTCGGCACCCGCCAGCACGGCCTGCCCCCGCTGCGCGTGGCGAGCCTGCCGCGGCACCTGGACCTGCTGAGCCTCGCCGGCCGCGATGCCGCCGAAATTGTCAAGGCCGACCCGGCCATGACCGACCCGGCCCACCAGACCCTGCGCAAGCTGCTGGTGCAGTACCACGGCGAGGCGCTTGGGCTGATCGATGTGGGGTGAGGCATGGCGGCGGGTTGAGCCGATGAGATGCGCAGAAGAAGGGGATGGGCACGGTAGGGCACGTGAAAGCGGCCCCACGTAGCGGCCCGGTGCTGCGGTCTTGCCCCGTGCGGGGGGGCGGCTATGATCGGCGGCCATGGCTGAGGATATCCCCCTTCGCATCGGCATCATCGGCGGCACCGGCGTAGAGGAGGCGCTGGGGGCTGAGGCCGGTCGCGTGGTCGAGCCGCACACGCCCTTCGGCTCGCCCTCGGGCCCGATCACGTTGACCCAATGGCAGGGCGTGGAACTGGCGATCCTGCGGCGACACGGGCCAGGGCACGGTCACAACCCCAGCAATGTGCCCTATCGGGCCAACATCTTCGCCCTCAAGACCCTGGGGGTGACGCATATCATCGCCACCGGTGCCACCGGCTCGCTGGATGAGAACGTCCATCCCGGTGAGCTGGTCCTGGTCGACCAGGTCATCGACAAGACCTTCCGCCGCGCCGGCACCTTCTACGACCGCGCGGCGGTTCACATCGAGATGGCCGAGCCGTTCTGCCCGGTGCTGCGCCGGTGGCTGCTGGATGCCGCCGGCCGGCTGCGCGATGAGGCGGGGGAGCCGGTGACGGTGCATGATGGGGGCACCTACGTCTGCATGGAGGGCCCGGCCTTCTCCACGCGGGCGGAGTCGCACCTGCACCGGGCCTGGGGTGCCCAACTCATCGGCATGACGGCGATGCCCGAGGCGCGGCTGGCGCGCGAGGCCGAGATCGCCTACGCCCTGATCGCCCTGCCCACCGACTACGACTGCTGGAAGCCGCACGAGACCTACGGCGAGCACGGCGATCTGCTTTCGCAGATCATGGCCAACCTCAAGCGGTCGACGCAGATGAGCCTGGCGCTGATCCGCGAGGCGCTGGCGGATGTGGCCGCGCTTCGCCGTCGGCCCAGCCCCGCCCACGAGGCATTGAAGCTGGCCATCTGGACCGACAGGACCACGATCCCCAACAGCGAGGTCGAACGCCTCGCCCCCCTGTGGGGCCGCTATTTCCCATGAGGCCGCGGGGCCGAGCCAACCGGGGTTCGGGGCCGGGCGGCCGGCCCCCCGTGGGGCCGTTGGTCGGCGGCGGGGTCTGAAGTGGCCGCCACCACTGATGTTACGGCGCATCGGGGTGGGCCTGTGGCGGCGGTGAGAACCGCCCCGTGTGGCTGGGGGTGCCCTGGTGTACGGGGCAGCACGCGGAAGATCATCGCCGGCGGCCGCCGGGGGGCTTGACCGGCCGCGGGTGGGTTGCTTTAATACAGGTGTCCCGGCACTGGACGGGTGGGTTCCGTGAGGCGGACCCGCCGCCGTGATGTGGAGAACTTTTCCACAGCGGCGGGTCGCTTGACACGCCTCAGGGGATGGTTATACTTCCCCGCTCGGCTCGACGAGGAGCCGTGCCCGCGAAGGTGCGGGGCCTGATCTTTGACAAGTGAACAGTTGGGAACGCCGCGAGGATGTGCCCCCGCGTGCCGGTGACGTCACTGTCCGGCATGTCGGTGGGATCCAACCTCCCCGGTGTCGGCCTCGGCCGGCAACGGGGGTGGCTCACATCCTTCGTGACGCCTCTGAAGACGAGAGTTTTCAGTGAGAGAATGTGAGCCTTAACCCGTCGGACCTTAGCCGGCCGACGGGGCGGCCGGTTGCGATGGTCCTTGCGGGCCGGGCGCCGGCCGCGACCGGCCCGGCCGCTTTTCACAGGGTGGCCGGGTAAACAGGTCGAACCTCGGTTCATCGAAGCCAAGGCGCTCCTTCGGGAGCGTGGCAACGATATGAATTGAAGAGTTTGATCCTGGCTCAGATTGAACGCTGGCGGCATGGCTAAAACATGCAAGTCGAACGCGAAAGGGCTTCGGCCTGAGTAGAGTGGCGAACGGGCGAGTAATGCGTTTCTAACGTGCCCCAGGGTCGGGGATAGCTCGGGGAAACCCGTGGTAATACCCGATGATCCGCGGCGGTCGCATGGCGGCCGCGGCAAAGGCTTGCTGCCCTGGGATCGGGGAACGTGCTATCAGGTTGTTGGTGAGGTAACGGCTCACCAAGCCTCAGACGGCTAGCGGGTGTGAGAGCACGACCCGCCGCATCGGGACTGAGACACTGCCCGGACTCCTA
>PUMS01000439.1 GCA_003551485.1 Phycisphaeraceae bacterium
ACGCCCCAGCGCAGTAGCGGCAGACATCGGTCACGTGGGGCTTGAGTTTCGCAAACAGGCCGTGGGCCTTGTGCTCGGGGTTGGAAAGCTCCGGGATCCACTTGACCCCGGCGCCGTCGAACACGAGCCGCACCTCATCGCCCGCCTCGGCGAACTCATCCGCGGCCATCAGGGCATTGAACACGCGGCCGAGGTCGCCTTTGGTCTCGGCATCGGCAAGTACGACAATGGCAACACGATGCATGGGTTCACTCCTTGTTGCGAGGGTGTTGCCGCGTGGTCCCGTCCACGCGGTGCAGGTTCATGAAGAGGGTTCATCACCGGCGGCGCGCTGCCCGTCCGGTTCCCCGTAGATGCCGGTGTCCTCGTGGTACGCCGCCCAGGCGAACCAGAAGGTGTGTACGGTCCTGGCCGCCGACGGTGCCTCGACCACGCGAACGGTGCCGCTTTCGGCATCGGCCTCGAGCACCAGCCGGTGTTCACCGAGGTGATCGACCACGCGGCCATCCGCGGCCGAAGCGATCCGGTCTACGGGGTAGGCACGGGCAAGGTCGCCCACTCGCACCCCCACGATGCGGGCGCGATCGGGCAGCCGGTCATCGCGGCGCGACACCGGGAACATGAGCCCGTCCTCCTGGAAGTAGCGCTCGTAGGGGTTGCGCTGGTAGTCGCGGCGGTGGCCGGTGCGGAAGCTCATGACCGTACCCTCGGGATGCTCACGCCGCCACTTGTCGAAGGTGGTGATCTCCCAGGGCAGATGCTTCAGCGCGGAGCCGGCATGCGGGCCGCTGACCGCCTCGAACTTGACCTGCGACCACAGTGCATCATCGGTGCGGTCATACAGCAGCACGTTCGAGTTGTGCAGCAGCCCGCTGATGCCGAACTCCAGCGTTGTGACTTCGCCCTCCCCCGCTTCAATGCGCCGATCGACGACACTCACCGAATCGCACGGTGGGCAGTAGATCACGGTGAAGGGGGTGTCATCGAGCTGATCGTTGACCGCCTCGTGCCAGTTCAACGCGCGGATGGGATAGGCGCGCGATGTCTCGCCGAGCGTAACGACCACCACCCGGTCATCCCGCCGCATGAAATCGGCATCTCCGGCCTTGACCACGTGCGGATCGGTCAGGGCGGGAATGCCATCCTTGGGCGGCCCGCCGGCCTGAATCTCGGCGGCGGGGATGGTGAGGTCGTCGGTGTTGAACTGCGACAGCAGCCTCGGCCCATCCCGCGGGGGGGCCTGGGCCCGCTGCACGGCGGGGCCGTCGCGACCGGCTGATGATGGGGACTGACGCCACGGCGCGTAAACCAGGGTCACCGCGACGGCGCAGAGAAAGGCGAAGCTGAGTAGAATGAGCAGGCGGGGTTGCATGGGACTTCTCCGTGTGAAACCGGCCCTGGGAGGGCAGCGCCCCGCGCCATCCGCTGAGCCAATGCATCTTGCGGCGGGCTGTCAGGCCTTGCGCTGCTCGCGCGCCCGCCGCCGGTCAGGCCGTCAGCGGGCGTGTGGAATGAGTCGCCGCACCGGGCGGTTGCTTACAGGGGGCGATCGCGAGGAATCGCCGCCGGTCGTCGTCCGCCTGTCTGGCGGCTACAGTCCCGACGCGTGGTCGAGGATGTTGACAACGATGAGCGCCGACGATGGAATACAACCCGTGAACAGCCGCGAAGTCACCAGGGATGAAGCCGGCCGGTCCGGCACTTGCGGGGCGCTGGACCCTTCGACGTGGGTGGATGCCCACGGGCAGGTGATGTATCGCTATGCCCTGGCCCGAGTGACCAAGCCGGAGGTGGCCGAAGAACTGGTCCAGGAGGCGCTGCTGGCGGCATGGCGGGCCCGCGACAGCTTCCAGGGCCAGTCCGCGGAGCGCACCTGGCTGATCGGCATCCTCAGGCACAAGATTCTCGACCACCTGCGGTCGCGCAGCCGGGGTGTGGAAGATGCGGCCAGTCACAGCGACTGGCTGGAGGCGTTCTTCGATGAGCGCGGCCGGTGGGTGCGGATGCCCGACCCCGCCGCCGTCCGGCCCGATGCCCTGCTGGAGAAGCAGGAGTTCTGGGACGTGTTCCACACCTGCCTTGATGCTTTGCCCCCGCGCGCCCGCGAGGCCTTTGCCCGCCGCGTGCTGGAACAGGAAGAGACAGGGGCCATCTGTAAGGCGATGGGCATCACGGCGACGAATCTGTGGGTGATCCTCTTCCGCGCACGCACGCAGATGAGGCAGTGCCTGACGTTGAAATGGTTCAACGTCGCCGACCGTGAGGCGGGTGGGAACGAATCGCCATGATGATCAACTGCAAACGAGCCGCCGAACTGATCTGCCAGAGCCTGGACCGGCCCCTTTCGCTGTGGGAGCGTTTCCAACTGCGGCTTCACCTGTGGATGTGCGCCGGTTGCAAGGGCTTCAAGAAGCAGAGCGAAGCCCTCGACCGCCTGCTGCAGATGAGGTTTCACGACCTGGCGCGGGAGGACATCGAAACCCAACTCGACGGCTTGCCCGATGAGGTCTGCGACCGGCTCAAGCAGAAACTGCGCGCGGCCATCGAGGATGACGCCTCCTCGAACTGACCGCCACGATGCGCTTCCCCGCGCCTGCCCCGCCACACCGGGGCGCACCGACCACCATCTTGTCGGCTGGGAGGGGCTCGCGGGACCAGGGGTGTGCGGCTCGGTCTTGGGCAGTTATCACCCGTCACGGCGGAAATCTTCCAGGCTCTGGACCTCCTCGAACCCCGCGTCGCCCCGGGGCTGGATGGAGACCAGGTTCTCCCGCTCGCTGACGGTCAACTCGGCGATGGCCAGCTCCGTGACGGGCTCGTCCAGCACGTAGCGGACGATCGCTGCCATCAGCGGCGACATGTTCGGAAAGCGGGCGGGGCGAGCTCGCAGGAGTGAGGTGCTTCCCATGCGCTGGGCTTGCTGCGGGGGGTGAAAACCGGTATAATCAGAGCGACAGGTCTCGTTAGTGAGGGTGCCGACATGGTCCTTGATGCGGCCGATCTCGTCGGACTCACCCGCCGGCGCTGGCGGCTTGGCGGCCAGGTGCAGGGCGTGGGCTTTAGGCCGTTCATCTACCGGGTGGCGCAGCAGCATGGACTCGGGGGGTTTGTCTGTAACGATGCGGCCGGGGTAACCATTGAGGCTGAGGGGCCGGCGGAGCGGGTTGAGCGGTTCGCCGCGGCGTTGACGGACCAACTCCCGCCGCTGGCGAGGCTGGAGGCGGTGGCCTGTGAAGCCCTCCCGCCGCGCGGGGATGGGGCGGATTTTGTCATCGTCCCGAGCCAGACGACCGGCCCGATCCAGGCGGCGGTGGCGGTGGACACGGTGGTCTGCGACGACTGCCTGCGGGAGATGCTCGACCCGGCCGACCGCCGCCACGGCTACGGGCTGATCAACTGCACCCAGTGCGGCCCGCGGCTGAGCATCATCCATCGGGTGCCCTACGACCGGGCCAATACCACCATGGCCGCGTTCGCCATGTGCGGCCCGTGCCGTCGGGAATACGAGGACCCGGCCGACCGGCGCTTCCACGCCCAGCCCACCGCCTGCCCCACCTGCGGGCCGCGGCTGGAACTGGTCTCACCCCGGGGCGTGCCGATGCCGGGCGATCCGATCGCGCAGGCGGCGGCCCAGCTGAGCGCCGGGGGTGTGGTGGCGGTGAAGGGGTTGGGCGGGTTCCACCTGGCGGTGCGGGCCGATGATGAGCGGGCGGTGGCTCGGCTGCGGCAGCTCAAGCAGCGCGATGCCAAGCCCTTTGCCCTGATGTGCGGCAACCTGGCCGAGGCGCGGCGGATGGTGGCGCTTTCGCAATGGGGTGCGGAGGCGCTGTGCTCGGCGGCGGGGCCGATCGTCCTTGCCCGACGTCGGCCGCGGGCCGCCGTGGCCGATGCGGTGGCGCCGGGTTGTCACCGTCTGGGTGTGATGCTGCCCGCCACACCGATCCAGCACCTGCTCATGGCGGCCCTGTCAGGGGGAGTTTGTGATCTGGCGCAGAGGCGGGATGGTTCGGCGCTTGGGGCGTTGAACCTTGCGGGCTTGGACCTTCCGGGGGGTGGATCTCTTGGGAGCAGATCTGCCGCACCTGGACCGTCCGGCGTTGAACCTTCCGGGGGGGGGCTGGTGATGACCAGTGGCAATCGCAGTGACGAGCCGCTGGCGATCGACAATGCGGAGGCGCTGTCGCGGCTGGGTGGGATGTGCGATGCGCTGCTGTGGCATGACCGGCCGATCGCCCGTTGCGTGGATGACTCGGTGGTGCTGGACATGGGCGATGGCGAGGTGCTGCCCATCCGCCGGGCGCGTGGGTATGCGCCGGCCGCGCTGGACCTGCCGGTGGCGGCGGCATCGCCGGGGTTGTGCGTGGGGGGGCATCTGAAGAACACCGTCGCGGTGGTGCATGGCGGCCAGGCGGTTGTCAGTCAGCACCTTGGCGACCTGGAACACCCGCTGGCATTCGAGCATTTCCAGCGGGCGGCGCAGGACATGCAGCAGCTCTTCGCCGTGCAGCCGCGCTGGATCGCCCACGATGCCCATCCGCAGTACCTCTCGACCCACCACGCACGGCGCCTGGCGCGGCGGTATGGCGTGCCCCTCGTGGCCGTGCAGCATCATCACGCCCACGCGGCCTCGGTGCTGGCCGAGCACGGTCAGCGCGGGCCGGCGGTGGCGGTGGTGTGCGATGGCGTGGGTTACGGCGATGACGGCACGATCTGGGGTGGCGAAGTGCTGCTGGCCGACCTGCGGGGGTACCGCCGCATGGCGGCGATGGAGCCGTTGAACCTGCCCGGTGGCGATTCGGCCGCGCGTGATACCCGCCGCTGCGCGTTGGCGCTTCTGCATCAGGCGCTGGGCGATGACCTGCAAGGTCACCCCGCGGTACGGCGGCTGATCCCCGATGCCCGCGACCGCGAGATGCTTCTGGCCATGCTGCGAAACGGGGTGGGCTGCGTTGGCAGCAGCGCGGCGGGCCGGGTGTTCGACGGTGTGGCGGCCCTGCTGGGCCTGGTGATGCGAAACGACTACGAGGCCCAGGCCGCGCTGGCGCTGGAAGCCGCGGCGACGGCGGTCAGTGGCGACGGTTCGAACGAGCCGGCGACCGACAGCGCATCGCGCGCGTGCTGGCGCATCGGACCGGATCGCCATGGCGTGCAGCGGATCGACCTGGCGCCGATGGTGCATCAACTGCTTCGCCGCAGGGAACGCGGCGAGCCTGTGTGCGAGTTGGCGATGCTGTTTCACCAGGCACTGGCCGGGGCGCTGGCCGAGGCGGCGATGATGGCGGCACAGCGCAGCGGGGTGAGATGCGTGGTGCTCAGCGGGGGTGTGTTCTGCAACCGGATTCTGACGTTGCTGCTCACCACGCGGCTGGAGCGGTGCGGGCTCGATGTGCTGCGCCATCGCCGCGTCCCGGCCAACGATGGCGGCCTGGCACTGGGCCAGGCGGCGGTGGCGGCGGCACGGCTTGGGCGCGGCTGAGCTTTGCCTGGGCCGCGGCATGAACCGCGGCATGGACAGGAGTGCGTGCGATGTGTCTGGCGGTACCGGCAAGAGTGGTCGAGCGTCGGGGCGATGAGGCGGTGGTCGACCTGCACGGCAACCGCATCGCCATCAGCACACTGCTCACACCCGAGGCCGATGCAGGCGACTGGGTGCTGATCCACGCGGGCTTTGCCATTCAAAAGCTGGCCGCCGCGGAGGCCGAGCGAACCTGGGCGGTGCTCGAGGACCTCTCGGCGGGCATGGCGGAGGCGGCGCCGGTGCCGAAATCGGGCGGAAATGTCCGCGATGGCGGTGATAACGGTGACGGCCGTGATGGAGCCGAGCCATGAACCCGCGGCTGAGCGACATCGCGCATTGGCTTGAGCGTCTGAAGGCCGCCGCCGCGGCGGTCGACCGGCCGGTGCGGCTGATGGAGGTCTGCGGCACGCACACGATGAGCGCGTTTCGCTGCGGCCTGCACAGCCTGCTGCCGCGGAACGTGCTGCTGCTGAGTGGCCCTGGCTGCCCGGTGTGCGTCACCGCTCAGGGCGAGATCGACCTGATGGTCGAGCTGGCGCAGCGCCCGGGCCTGACCCTGTGCACCTACGGCGACATGGTTCGCGTGCCGGGCCAGCGGGGCAGCCTCGAGCGCGCCCGCGGTGAGGGTGCGGACGTGCGGGTGGTCTACAGCAGCCTCGATGCGGTCGCCCTGGCCGCAGCGCAACCGCAGCGCCAGGTGGTGTTCGCGGCGGTGGGCTTCGAGACCACCGCGCCGGCAACGGCGGCGGCTCTCGACCGGGCACGGCGGCTGAACCTGGACAACTTCAGCGTGCTGAGCAGCCACAAGCGCATCGTGCCGGCGATGCTGGCCCTGCTGGCCGGCGGCCGGGTGAACGTCGATGGTTTTCTGTGCCCGGGCCACGTCTCTGTCATCATCGGCGCGCGGGCGTATGAGCCGGTGGTGCGCGACCATGCCATGCCGTGCGTCATCGGCGGCTTCGAGGAAGCCCACCTGATCGCAGCGCTGGCGCGGCTTGTCGAGCTGGCGGCGTTCGAGGACCCAGCGCTGGTCAACCAGTATCCGCAGGCCGTCACGCCCGAGGGCAACGCCCATGCGCGGGCGCTGCTGGAGCGGGTCTTCGAACCGGCCGAGGCGCGCTGGCGCGGACTGGGGGTGATCGCCGACAGCGGCCTGGTGCTGCGCGGCGGCTACCGGGCATTCGATGCCATGCGGCGTTTCGGCCTGTCAAGGCCGGATGACCGCGAGGTGCCCGGCTGTGTCTGCGGGCAGGTGATCACGGGCCGGGTGACACCGGTGCAGTGCCCACACTTCGGCCGCGCGTGCACGCCCATCTCGCCGCTGGGCCCGTGCATGGTCAGTTCCGAGGGCACCTGCCAGGCATGGTTCAAATACGGCCGGCAACACCGCCGCCATGAGCCCGCGGGCGGCCGTCGCATCGGCACCCGCCGTGAGCCAAAGACTGCCGGGACCGTGTCCGGTCAAAGGGGGCAGCGATGACAGTACCAGTCCATGAGTCCACTGGTGTGCTCGGCGCTGAGAGGCCGGGGTCCGGCCGCATCGTGCTGGCCCACGGCGGCGGTGGGCAGTTGACCGATGACCTGCTGATGGGCACGCTGCTGCCGCGCCTGGGCAATGCCCGGCTCAACGCGTTGCTCGATGCGGCGATGCTCGATGCCGATGGCCGCCGCCTGGCGCTGACGTTGGATGGCTACGTGGTCAAGCCCTGGCGCTTTCCCGGTGGCGACATCGGCCGCCTGGCGGTGTGCGGCACCATCAACGACCTGGCGGTGTCCGGGGCGCGGCCGCTGGGCATGGCGCTTGGGCTGATCCTGGAGGAAGGTCTGGAAGAAGCGGCCCTCGAGACGGTGCTCGACTCGGTGGCCGCGGCGGGGCGCGAAGCCGGTGTCGAGGTGGTCGGGGGCGACACCAAGGTCGTCGAGCATCGCAACGGCGATGGGCTCTACATCACCACCGCGGGCGTGGGCCTGGCGCGGCCGGGGATCGAGCTTTCACCGCAACGGGTGCAGCCGGGCGATGCGATCCTGATCAACGGCTTCATCGGTGACCACGGCCTGGCGGTGATGCTGGCCCGGCAGATGCCGCAGGTGCAGAGCGTGCTGCGAAGCGATGCAGCACCGCTCAACGGCCTGATCGACGCCCTGCTCGATGCGGTGGGCGGTGCGGTGGCGTTCATGCGCGACGCCACGCGCGGCGGGCTGGCGGGCGTGGCGGTGGACCTGGCGTTGCGCAGCGGCTGGCACATCACGCTCGAGGAAGAGGCGATCCCCGTGCGGGGCGAAGCGCAGCACGCGGCCGACATGCTCGGGCTCGATCCGCTCGAGATCGCCAACGAGGGCAAGATCGTCGCGGTGGTCCGGGCTGAGGCGGCCGAAGCAGCGCTGCAAGCGATGCGAAGCCATCCGCTGGGCCGCGATGCGGCCCGCATCGGGACCGTGGGCGAAGTGGCCGATGGCATCTGCGAACTGCACACGAGCATCGGCGGCCGGCGCGTGGTCCAGAAACCTTACGGTGAGCAGTTGCCACGAATCTGCTGAAAGGAGCCTGCCATGATGGACTGGAACCCGATCGGCGCAATGGTCCCCCAACTCGTCCTGGCCCATTGCTGGGAAGGACACGAACACACCGGGTTGACACTCGTGCAGTGGCTGCTGCTGGGCGGCGGCGCTGCGGTGTTGGCCGGTTTGCTGGCCGCCCTGCTGGTCTGCCGCGCCCGGTGGCGACAACGCAAGACTCATCAGGCCGAAGCGGCAGGCGCTGACGGCCAGGGCCCGGATGCGAACTGAACGGCGATGAGGGCGAAGCGCACACCGCAGCCCTCGGACGATCAAAGGAGCCCAACCATGGCCGAACCCGTGACCGTAACCGACGGCCTGACCTATCTGCCACGCAGTGCCCTGGAAGAGCTGGTGCGCACCCTGCGCGATGATGGCTACACCGTCAT
Source organism: Phycisphaeraceae bacterium (assembly GCA_003551485.1). Classification (GTDB taxonomy): domain Bacteria; phylum Planctomycetota; class Phycisphaerae; order Phycisphaerales; family Phycisphaeraceae; genus B1Sed10-187. The sequence goes on from PUMS01000439.1 coordinate 8,464, forward strand.
CGCGCCGGTGGTGGTCGATGGCGTGGTGTCGATGCGGCCGGTGGAATCGGCCGCTCAGATCGCCAAGGGGGCTCGCGATGAGCAGGATGCGGGCCGCTACCGACTCGCCGAGGGCGATGCAGCGCTGTCATTCGAGTACGTGGTGGGCCCGGACGGCCCCAAGCGCTACCTTTACCCGCCGCAGCAGCGGCTGTTTCGCCTGCACATCGAGGGTGAGCGGTTCGCGGTCGAGGCCGAGGGGCCTGCGGTGCCGCGTCTGGCGTTTCTGGGGCTGCGCCCTTGCGAAATGGCGGCGATCCGGGTGCAGGATCGCGTCTTCGCCGCGACTCAGGCGGCAGCGCCGGGCTGCGAGGCCGAATCGTACTTCCGCCGCGCGCGGGAGCAGGCGCTCTACCTGGTGGTCAACTGCACCCGCCCCGGCGGCACCTGCTTCTGCGTCTCGATGGGCACGGGCCCACAGGCCGGTGAGGGCCACGACCTGGCGCTGACCGAGCTTCGCAGCGGTTTCGTCATCGCCATCGGCAGTGACCGCGGCATGGCACTGGTGCGCCAGCTGCCCGTGCGGGCACCTTCGGACGCCGAGCGCGAGCTGGCCGAGCTCAAGCTCCAGACCGCGCGCGAGCACATGGGCCGCGGCCTCGATCAGGACGGCCTCAAGGATGCGCTCGACCACGCCATCGAGCATCCGCACTGGGATGAGGTGGCCGAGCGGTGCCTTTCCTGCGGCAATTGTACGCAGGTGTGTCCCACCTGCTTCTGCACCACGGTGTGCGACTCGAGCTCGCTCGACGGCCGCCACCACACGCGGGTGCAGTATTGGGAATCGTGCTTCACCCACCGCTTCAGCTACACCACCGCCGGGCCGGTTCGCAACACGATCCGCGCCCGCTACCGCCACTGGCTGCGGCACAAGCTGGGCACCTGGTGGGACCAGTTCGGTTGCAGCGGCTGCATCGGCTGCGGCCGGTGCATCACCTGGTGTCCCGCGGCCATCGACATCACACGGGAAGCGGCGGCCT
>PUMS01000122.1 GCA_003551485.1 Phycisphaeraceae bacterium
ACGCCCAGCGTGTAGACCCCGCCCATGTCGCTGAGCACGCGCTGGCCGATGGTGTGGATGTGGTTGAAGCGGATGATGTTGTGATGCGAGCGCGACGGCTCGTGGTAGCCCCACGTCCAGCCCACGCTGATGCCGGTGTAGTAGAGGTCGAAGATGTCGTTGTGCGTGATGGTGTTGTGCGAGGCGTGGCCGATCCACACGCCGACGGCCGCCATGTGCAGCCGCCCGCCGTGGGCGATGGTGCAGTCGTGGACCGTGTTGTGGCTGACGGCGGTGGCCTCGCCCAGCGGGTCGCCGCCGGCCAGGTTCCACGAGCCGGCGCCCCCGCCCAGGCCGATCAGCACACCCCCAGCGCCCAGGTCCACCAGTTCACAGCCGCGAAGCTCGTTGTGCCGGCTGCCGACACCGATGCCAATGGCATACCGCCCCACGTGGCGGATCGCGCAGCAGTCGAAGACCACGTGCCGCGCCACGCGCAAGGCGATGGCAGCGCCGACGTTGATCTCGGCCTGTGGGAAGCTGTTGCCCGCCTCGGGCGTCACCCACCGGCTGTGGGCGAAATCGAGCCCCTCGAAGCGAAGGTGCGCTACGTGCCTGCCGCTTTCAACATCACCGGCCAGCACCACAAGCTCATCCAGGCGCGGGGCCACCACCGTGGCGCTTTCATGCCGCTCACCCTCGCGCGGCAGGTAGGTCAACACACCCGTGGGCCGGTCCAGGTACCACTGGCCCGGCTCGGACAGCGCTTCGGCAACGTTGTCGATGTAGTAGCGATGGCCCCGCGGGAATGCGCCCCAGCGCTGGAGCGTGCGCGTCGGGCCGGTGAAGCGCACCTCGCGGCTCTGCTCATCGATCGCCGCGATGCGCATCCGCGAGGCCGACCAGATGTGGATGGCATGGACCTCCAGGTCCTCGCGGTTGCGCCACGCGGGGTCGATGTCGCCGGGGGCATAGGTGAAGCGGTCGTGGCCGCGCCCGGCGTGGGGTTCGGTCGGCGGCAGTTGACCGGCGATGCGGTGGTAGCCCTGCGCTGGGCTGCGCGGCCGGTATCGGCGCTGGTCATCGACCCACAGTTGTGAGAAGTTCCACTGCCCGGCCCGGACCTCACCGAGCGTGACCTGCCAGCGGCCATCCCCGCCGCGCTGCCAGCCGCTCATGCGGCGGCCGCCGCTGAGGATCGGCCGCGCACCCTCGGCCGCGCGGTAGATGGTCGGTGACTCCTCGGTGCCCGAGTCGGCCGGCTCGAAGCGGAGCGCGTCGGCAAGCTCGTAGAACCCATCGCCGACGGTGACCACCACCGGCGTGTTGCGCTGCGGCTGCTCCTGCCGCAGCTCGCGCACCGCGCGGCGGGCGCGGTCCACGGTGGCAAACGGCTGTTGAGCCGTGCCCGCGGCCGCATCATCGCCATCCACGGCAACATGGAAGTCCGCCCCATCACAGATCGCCGTCGCCAGCATCATCATCACCACTCCAGGTAGTGCGCACCTGCTCATGGCATCCTCTCCATCACGTGATCCCCGCCGCGACAGAGCCTACCACCTCTGACGGTGCGGGCAAGAGCCGCGACCGGCGCGCCGCGGAGCCGGGGCGCCTGACGTCCGTCGCGGATGGGCGGGCAGGGGCTTGCCCCCGCCTCACCCCGTGCGCGGGCTGCGCTGCGCATCGCCGTTCGCAAAAAGGTTCCTGGACCCGTTTCTGGGCCATCACCCCTCGGCGGTCATGCCGCGGCGGCCATGCAGGGCGTCGGCAAGGACGGCCTTGCTGACCGTCTCGATGGCCACGCCCGCGGGCAGGCCGCGGGCAAGGCACGTCACCTTCACGCCGCGGTCGGCCAGCGCTTCGGCCAGGTACATGGCCGTGCCATCGCCTTCCATCGTCGGCCCGGTGGCGATGATGACTTCCCGGATGCGGCTCTCGGGCGGCGCCTGGTCGATGCGGTCGAGCAGCGCCTGCACGTTGAGCTCCTCCGGCCCCACACCATCGAGCGGGGCAATGCGGCCCATGAGCACGTGATACCGGCCGCGGTACTGACCCGTGGACTCGATGGGCGGGATGTCCAGCGGCTGCTCGACGACCAGGACCGTGGTGGCATCGCGATGCGGGTCCTGGCAGATGGGGCAGGGGTCCTTCTCGGTGACGTTGCCGCAGACCGAGCAGGCCAGTACCCGGCGCCGGAACCGCGCAATGGCCTCGGCCAGTTCCGCCGCCTCGCTGGGCGGCACCTTGAGCAGATGGAAGGCGATGCGCTCGGCCGAGCGCTTGCCGATGCCGGGCAGGCGCTGGAGCTGCTCGAGCAGCCCCTGCATTGCGGACTGGCCGTTGCTGTGGTTCACGGGCGATGATTCTATCCACCCGCCGCACCACCGGTGCGCGGCCGACCGCGTGAACGGTGCCGGTGGGTCCTTCGGGTGGCCGGGGCGTTTTCTGGACTTGGAGGGATTCCGGGGAGTTCCGGGGAGTTCCGGGGAGTTCCGGGGAGTTCCGGGGAGTTCCGGGGGTAGGATGCTGAAGATGCGACTGCTGATCGACTGCTACAACCTGCTGCACGCGACGATGCCCCCGGCACTTGCCGGCCTGGATGAGGCGGGGCTCTGCCGGCTGCTCGCCGCAGGGCGCTTCGATGAGGCGGTGGTGGTCTGTGATGGCGTGGTCAAGCCCGACACCCCGGCGCGGTCGCCGGTCGACGGCGTCGAACTGGTCTACGCCGGGCCCGGCCGCACCGCCGATGCCTGGATCATCGACCGCCTCGAGGCCGACAGCGCAGCGCGGCGGATCACCGTCATCACCGACGACCGCGCCCTTCGCCAGTCCGCCCGGTCGCGCGGGGCGCGGGTGATGTCATGCCGGGAAATGATCCAGCGCCTTCTGACCCTGGCCGGCTCCCACCTCCCCACGCCCCCCACCGAAACCGACGTTGCCAAACACGTGGGCCTGGATGAGATCCAGGTGCAACGCTGGAAGAAGGAACTGGGCCTGGAAACCGACGCCGAGGACCTGTGAACAGCGCCCGGCGCGCTCTGTCGCTCACCTGTGCTCCATCAGCCGGGCGATGCGCTTCTCGATGGGCGGGTGAGTCGAGAACAGTTCGGTCAGCGTGCCGCCGCCGGCGCCCGAGAGCGGCTGAACGATGAACAGGTGGTTGCTCGCGGGCATCTCGCCTTCCATGGGGATGCGCCGGGCGTAGGCATCGAGCCGGCGAAGGGCGTTGATCAGCCCGCGGGGTGAGCCGACCATGCTCGCGGCGTCGGCATCGGCCACGTACTCGCGGCTGCGGCTGATGGCGAGCTGAATGATCGCCGCCGCGATCGGGGCCAGCACCAGCATCAGCAACAAGACCAGCGGGTTGCCGTTGCCGCGGCCGGAACCGCCGATGAAGAACGCCATCCACGCCAGGTACTGAAGCGCCCCGGCGATGGTCGCGGCGATGCAACTGATCAGCGTGTCGCGGTTCCTGATGTGGGCCAACTCGTGGGCGATCACGCCCTCCATCTCCTCGTAGCTGAGCAGCCGCAGGGCGCCCTGCGTCACCGCCACGGCACCGTTGCGCGGGTTGCGGCCGGTAGCGAAGGCATTGGGTGCCTCCTGGGGGCAGATGTAGACCTTCGGCATGGGCAGGCCGGCGTTGTCGGCCAGCCGCCGCACCATGGTCACCAGGTCCGGCGCGGTTCGCTCATCCACCTGTCGGCCGCGCATGGCGGCGATGGCGATGCGGTCGCTGAAGAAGTAGGCCACCACGTTCATCGCCCCGCCGAGGATCAGGGCCAGGAGCAACCCCACTTCACCGAACTGGGCACCCACTGCCAGGATCAGGCCGAACAGGCCCGCCAGCAACATGGCCGTCTTGACGTTGTTAATGAACCGGGTCATGGCAATCACCTCTGTCGTGTCGGCTCAAACACCTCCTCGAATGCGAATGACCACCCGGCCGCGGGCGGGCGCAGCGCCGTCGCCGCGCCCCGCGACCACACTTGCTGCGAATACCGGGCTGCAAACCGCGTGCCGGTCTCAGGCGGCACGTTCCGCCCCCCTTCCCGCCACGCTCCTCGCCCCTCACGGCGCAAGAACACGGCTGCAAACCGCAAATCTCTTGCTGTAAGAATCTTAGTCCCGCCCACCGCCGGGGTCGGCGAGGGCACCGAGCGGAATGGCCAGCATCTGCCACGCCGCGGCGAGCATGAGCAGGATCAGGGCGATCCGCACCTGCCGAAGTGGCAGCCGGTGGGTGAGACTCGCGCCCAGGCGGCCGCCGATGAAGGCCGTGGGCGCCAGGATCGCGGCCAGCAGCACCGCATCGTGCCACTGGTAGAAAAGGCCCGGGGCGTAGCTATGGGCCGGCAGGGTGGCGGTCTTGTAGACCGCCCCGAGCGTGGCGCTGAAACAGATCACCGCTGCGCTGTTGGCGATGCACGAGCGCAGCGGCAGTTTCAGCACCACCTGCTGGAGCGGCACCGCCAGCGCCCCGCCGCCGATGCCCAGCAGTCCCGCGGTCAGCCCCAACGTGCCGCCCGCCGCGGCCGAACCGGCTCGGCTGGGCCTTGAAGGCAATGTCACCGGTCCGGCCGGCGGCTCGGCATCAGCCAGGCGAAGGGCGTTGATCACCGCCACGTAGAGCAGAAACAGCGCCAGAATCCGCCCCAGCCAGATGCCGCCATCCATCCCCGCAAACAGCGGCAGGTTCGACACCCACACCCCGATCACCACGCACACCACTGCCACCGGCAGCATCCACCGCAGCACCGCGGGCACCGTCGCCCCCGCCTGGTAGTGCCGCCACGCCGCGGGCACCGAGACCGCCACGTTGGCCATCATCGCCGCGGCCTGATACAGGTGCTGATGCCGCCCCAGCAACAGCGTCAGCCCCGGAATCATCAGGATGCTGCCCCCCACCCCCAGCATCCCACCGAGGATGCCCGCCAGCAGCCCCAACAGGGCGATCAGGGCCCAGTCCGGCCCGGTGAGTGTGAACGCGGCAAGCAGCATGGCCCACGTTGTACCCGCCACCGATCGCGGCGGCCAATGCCGCGGGCCCGTTGAACGTGCTCATCCCATACTTCGGCGCGCGCAGCGGGGTGCTACCATCGGTACAGGTTGTGGAGGTACGTGCCATGCAGGCAGTGGCGGTGTATCACAAGGCGAGGCAGGTCCGGGTGATCGATCGTGAGCCGCCGGGGGCGCCCGGGCCGGGACAGGCGCTGATGAGGTCGGTGGCCGTGGGCATCTGCGGGACCGATCGCGAGATCGCCCGCTTTGAGGCCGGCTCGCCCCCGCCGGGGAGCGATCACCTGGTGATCGGCCACGAGTGCCTGGCCGAGGTCCATACCGTCGGCGAGGGCGTCGAGGGCCTGTCGCCCGGCGACCTGGTGGTGCCGATGGTGCGCCGGCCCTGCCCGCACGAGCGCTGCCGCGCCTGCCGCAACGGCCGGCAGGACTTCTGCTACACCGGCGACTTCATCGAGCGCGGCATCAAGGGGGCCGATGGCTTCATGGCCGGGCAGTGGCTGGATGAGCCGCAGTGGCTGGTGGCGGTGCCGGCAGCGCTGCGGCGGTGGGGCGTGCTCATCGAGCCGCTGTCGATCGCGGAGAAGGCCCTTGCGCAGATATGGCAGGTGCAGCAGCGGCTGCCCTGGACGTGCGAGCCCCGCGCCGGCCGCGGCGAGGGCTGGTGTCACCGTGCGGTGGTGTTGGGCGCCGGGCCGATCGGCCTGCTGGGCGGGATGGCGCTGGCCAATGCCGGTTTCGAGACGTTCATCTACTCGCGCGAGCCGCAGGACAGCCCCCGCGCCGAGCTGGCAGGCGCCTTCGGCGCCACCTACATCAGTTCCAGCGAGGTGCCCATCGACGACCTGGCCGAGCGGCTGGGTGAGATCGACGTGGTCTACGAGGCCACGGGTGTGTCTTCGCTGGCGTTCGCCGCGATCCAGCGGCTGGGTGTCAACGGTGTGTTCGTGCTGACCGGTGTGCCCCACGATGACGGCAAGGAACCGGTGGCGGCCTCCCGTGTCATGCGGCGGCTGGTGGTGCGAAACCAGGTGGTCTTCGGCACGGTCAACGCCGGCCGCAGCGCCCACGATGATGCGGTGCGTGACCTTCAGACCTTCGCCCAGCGCTGGCCCGAAGCACTGGATCGCCTGCTGACCCGCCACATCGACCTCGAGCAGGTCCCCGCCGCGCTTCAGGACCCCGGCGGCGACATCAAGGCCATCGTCACCTTCGATACGTGAGCCGCGGATCATTTTCCAAGGGCGGCGGGAACATTCCCCCGGCCTGGGCGTTGGAATGCATGGGCGCTGTGCCGGCACCTCCCACGCCGTGCCAGGTCCCCACCGGAGCTGCATCATGCTACAACCCCTGCGAACAACCACGGTTATGGTGATGGTGGCCGCCATCGCCCTCATCGCCGCCGCGGCGATGACCTCCACAGCAAGGCCCCATGACCTGCTCACCGCCGCCGAATACAACTTCAAGAACCAGAACTGGGCCGACGCCGCCGCCGAATACGAGCGCCTGCTCGAGGCCGCGCCGGACCACCCCCGCTGGCAGCACGCCTCCGAGCGCATCATCGACTGCCACCTGCGACTCGAGCAGTTCAACGAGGCCCTCGAGGCCGCCTACCGCCACCTCGAGCGTTGCGAGGGCAGCTACCTCGAGGCCCGGGCGCGGCGGCTGCTTGGCAACCTCTACATGACGCTGCCCAAGTGGGGCACCCGCGCTGGGGGCGAGTTCCACCGCGGCCAGTGGCGGCAGGGCATGCGGGTGGTCAGCTACCGCCACGACAGGAACAAGGCCATCGCCCACCTCGAACGTGCCCGCGAGTTGTACGCCCGATACGCCGAAGCGCCCGAAGGCGACGACCCCATGCCCGCGGCGGACCGCGAAGGCTGGGCCGAGGAGCGCATCGAGGCCCTGTTCGACCTGGCCAGTGCGTGCAGCCGGTTCGGCATCTACGAGAACCAGCCGTTCTTCTGGTTCTTCTGGTGGGGCGAGCGCGACGACACGCTGGCCGAGACCGCCGGGCAGAGCGACTTCGATGAATACCACAGCATGTGGCAGTACCACCGCAAGCGCCCGCTTGGCCTGCGCATCGATGCCGAGGGCCGGCCCATCTTCCCCACACGGCCGGCGCAATACGGTGAAGGGCTCGACAACGACCAGAAGCTGCTCTACCTGCTGCACGAGGTGCGCCGGCTCGACCCGACCGAAGAGGGCCGCTTCACCGCGCTGAGCTGGCTGCGCCAGGCGGGGTTGGCCCGGTCGCGCTTCGGCATGGACAGGCTCGATTCCTACACCGGCCAGCACGCAGCGCTGAAGGAGACGGTGCCCGAGATCAACCCGTGGGAACTGGCCGACAGCGAGGCCATCATCCTCGCCGGCGGCCGGGCCATGAAGGTGACCCTGCCCGAGACCTGGGATGTGATGGGCCTGCTGGCGAAGGTGGTGCGCGACTACCCCGACTCCGGTGTGGCCGATGAGGCGCTCTACACCCGCGGGCTCTATCACCAGAGCCGCCAGCAATACACCGCCGCGATCGAGACCTACCGCAATCTCACCGAGACCTTCCCGCAGAGCGACCGGACGGGCCACGCGCGGTCACACATCAGCCGCATCCAGCGGCCCGAGGCCATGATCAGCCCCGCCGCGGTGCAACTGCCCGACGGCAGCGCCACGCTGCAGGTGTCCTACCGCAACACCGACCGGCTCTGGTTCATCGCCCGGCCACTGGATGTCGAGGGCCTGCTGCATGATCTGCGGACGATGGACCTCGATGATGAGCGACAGTCGCATCATCACTGGCATTGGAGCCTGCACGACTGGCACAACCGGCTGACCCATCGCGTCCACCGCGACGATCACCCCTGGCACAAGACTCAGGTCATCGCCGCCGAGCACGTGGGCGCAGAGGCGCTGCGCTGGTCGGAGGCGGTCGAGGATGATGGCACGCATCGTTACGCCGAGGTCGAACTCCCCCTGCCGGTGCGCAACCGCGGCGGCTACATCATCTATGCCTACGTCAGTGAGCCGGCCGAGGCCGATGCCGAAGTGACCGGCACGCCGCTGTTCGACCTGGGCACCAGCCGCGCCGTCTATGACCTTCAGGATGTGGCGCTGGTCGAGAAGCAGACCGACCGGGGCCGGCTCTACCTCATCGCCGATGCCGCCACGGGCGCCCCCATGCCAGGCGCCGAAGTGGAGATTCTCGAAACGTGGACGACGTGGGAACAGAACAAGAGCGTCATTCATCGACGCTTTCACAACCTGAGAACCGATGACAGCGGCCTGGCCCTGCTGGAGGCATCCCGCGGCGGGGTCAACCGCCACCTTCATGTCCTGGTGAAGGCCGGCGATGGCCGGCTGGCCTGGTCGGGCATGCAGTACGGGCAGCGCTACTCGCCCTCGGGCATACGCGACTCAATCATGGCTTACATGCTCACCGACCGGCCGGTGTACCGGCCGGGTCAGGAGGTGCGCTTCAAGGTCTGGTTGCGGCAGATGCGAGAGGGTCAGCTTCACAACCTGCCCAACCGGTCGATGCAGATCACCATCCGCGATGCCCGGGGCAACACGGTACACGAGGTGCGCAGGCACAGCGATGAGTTCGGCGGGCTCGACGGCCAGTTCACGCTCAGTGAAGAGGCCACGCTGGGTGTGTACACCATGCTCATTCCGGGGGTGGGCAGCCGCCAGTTCCGCGTCGAGGAGTACCGCAAGCCCGAGTTCGAGGTCACCGTCGAGCCGGGCACCGACCACGCCAAGCTCGGTGAGAAGGTCACCGCCACCGTGCGGGCCGACTACTACTTCGGCGCACCGGTGAGCGAGGGCGAGGTCACCTACCGCATCTACCGCGAGGAATACCGCCATCGCTACTACTTCCCCAGCCGCTGGGACTGGCTCTACGGACCCGGCTACGGCCTGCCGTGGTATGAGAGCGAATGGTTCCCCTGGTGGTCGCGAATCCGCTCGTGCTTTGTGCCCCCGCCGTGGTGGTGGTACGGCCGGCCGTTCGAGCCGGTGCGCGAGCTGGTGGCCCAGGGTGAGGCCCGGCTGGATGAGCAGGGTCGCCTCGAGGTCGAGATCGACACCGGCCCCGCCCTGGCCCAGCACGGCGACCAGGACCACCGCTACACCATCGAGGCCGAGGTGCGCGATGCCTCCCGCCGCGTGGTCAGCGGCTCGGGCCAGGTCGCCGTCACGCGGCAGGCCTGGTTCGCCATGATCCAGCCCGGCCGCGGCCATTACCGCCCAGGCGAGGAGATGCGCATCCGCATCCGGCTGCTCACGCCCGACAACCGGCCGGTGCAGACCACCGGCACGGTAACGGTCAGCGAGCTTC
>PUMS01000287.1 GCA_003551485.1 Phycisphaeraceae bacterium
CCAGCAACTGCTCGAATCCGACCCTGCTGAGGACCACACCGACAGCCACGCATCCGAACCCGCCGGACCTGCGCAGCCTCAACAGCAGGAGCAGCCATCAGACGATCCGAGCGTCGAGCAACTCGACAGTCAGCTCGCCGACTCGGCCGAGGCACTGCTCGCCGAAGGGCTCGATGCCGATGTCGAGCCATCCGGCCACGACTGGCCCACCGAGCCTTCAACCCCGGATGCCGTCGACCGCGCAGCCATCGTCCAGGCACCGCCCTCCCCCGTAGCCGAACGCCCACCGTCCAGCCAACCGGCGGATGACACCGTCGCTGAACCCGCCCCACAGACCGCACCGACCAGCACGGCCACGCCCGACGCATCGCATACCCCCTCCTCGTCGCCCGGCCTCATCGCCACCCTGCATGGCGGCCTGCGAAAGCTACCGGGGGCCTTCTTCCAACTCTGCTTCGCCCTGAATGCTCCCGTGCGATCGCTCGATGCCCAGTGGCGGCAGATCATCGGCTACGCGGGCCTGATCACCCTGGCCAACGCCTGCCTGCTTCTGATCATCGCGTTGCTGATGCGATGAAGCGCCGTCGAGGCAAGGTCGATCCGCCTCGCCCACGGGTTCATCTGTGCGCCTGTCGCAGCCATGCCATGCAACTGGCATCCCATGCCCTATGCCGGGCCCTGGCCCTGGGCCTGGGACTGCGATGCGACGACATCGGCGATACACTCGGGCCCTCACCCCGGAGGATGCGCCATGACCCAACCGCGGCGGCCCAACTGGCATGATGACTGTTACTTCGGCATCCACTACGACCTGCACGCCTCGCCCGATGATGCCGACTTCGGCGCTGCACTCAGCCCCGAGCACCTGCGCCAGCGTCTGGAGCAGGTGCGGCCGGACTGGATCCAGTGCGACTGCAAGGGCCACAAGGGCTATTGCAGCTACCCCAGCACCGTCGGCTCGACCGTGCCCGGCCTGGTGGGCGATCCGCTGGCCGTTCACCGGCAGGTGACGCAAGAGATGGGCATCCGCCTGGGCGTGCACTACTCGGGCGTGTGGGATGCCAGGGCCATCGAGCTCAACCCCGACTGGGCCCGCATCGATGCCGACGGCCGGCCCGACCCGCGCATCACCTGTCGGCACAGCGATTACCTCGAAGAGCTCATGATCCCCCAGCTCATCGAGATCATCGACCGCTACGATGTCGATGGCTTCTGGGTCGATGGCGACAACTGGGCATCCAAACCGTGCTGGTGCGAGCGCTGCGCGGCGGGGTTCAAGCGACTGACCGGTGACGACCCGCCACGCGATGCCGCCCACCCGCGCTGGCACGCGTGGCTGGCGTATCACCGCGAGCTGTTCGTGGCGTACGTGGACCGCTGGGTGCGTGCCGTCCACCAGCGCAAGGCCGACTGCGTGGCCATCAGCAGCTACATCTACGGCGCCCGCCAGCCCGATCCGGAATTGACCGTGCCGGTGGATGTGCTCAGCGGCGACCTGGACTTCCGCTGGGGCGCTGAGCATGCGCTGCTCGAGTCCCGCGTGTTCGATGCGCGGGGGTTGGGCTTCAACCTCATGGCGTGGATGCACACCAAGCCCGGCGAGATGCGCGACCCGCGGCCGTGGATGCTCAAACCGGTGGTGCACCTGTGCCAGGAGCTGAGCGAGGTCATCGCCCACGGCGGCGCGGCGATGGTCTATGAAAAGCCGCAGCGCTCCGGCTGGCTGACCGACTGGCATCACGACCGCATCGCGGCGGTGGCCGAATTTCTGCGCGCCCGCCGCGAGTGGTGCGCGGGCACCACCTCGGCCAGTGATGTGGCGATCCTGCATTTCGCCGACCACTTCTACCGGCACAACATCCCGCTTTACGAGTACGAGCCCGGCACCGAGCCCATCGAAGGCGCGCTCGGTGCCCTGCTCGAGCACCACCTGACCGTGGATGTGCTGACCGAAGATGCCGCCGAGCGCACCATGGACCGCTACCCCCTGCTGGTGCTGCCCGAGCAGACCGGACTCGATGCGGCCACACTGTCGCGGCTGGAGCAGTATGCAACGCGCGGCGGGCGCATCCTCATCACCGGCAACCACCTCGCCCACGACTACCCCGACTTCATCGGCGCCCGCCCCCACGGCGAGCCCCTGCACCGGGATGTGAACCTGCCCCTTTCCAACCCGCCCATCGCCATCCCCGCCCCGACCCGCGGCCCGGCCGATGGCCCCGCCCCCGGCCGCGCCTTGCCCTGGCAGGCCGTGGTACCCGATGCCGGCACCGAAGCGGTCATCCACCGCCGCCACGAGCAGCAGCGCGACCGCGACACCACCCAGGATGTGCTGGTGACGCAGCGCCGGGTCGGTGAAGGCAGCATCCTGGCCGTACACGGCCCCCTCTTCGGCGGCTACTTCAACACGCGCTACCCGGAGCTTCGCCGCTTCATTGGCGAACTGGTCGATGGCCTGAACATCGACCGGCACATCCGCGCCCAGGCCCCGCCGCGCCTGGAACTGATCGCCCGCCGCCGCGAGAACCAACTGCTGATCCACCTGCTCAACCGCGGCCCCGGCATCGTCCTGCCCCCCAAGCGCATCTTCATCGAAGAATTGCCACCGATCGAGGACATCGCCCTCAGCATCCGCGTCGACCACGAGCCGGCTTCGGTACACCTCCAGCCCGATGGCCGCCACGCCGACTGGAGCTACACCGACGGCCGCCTCGAGGTCCGCCTCCCCCGCCTGCACGTGCATCAGATCGTCGCCGTCGCCATGTGAGATGATTCACACCCGGCGCCGTGGCGCCTCGGGCCCGTTCACCGCAATCACAAGTGCCCTTCTCCTCGTGATCTGCACTGCCGCTGCCGAATCGGGTGAGCAAGCCCCATCTCCAACCGTGCAAATCCACAACCCACTTGCAATCAGCATCTTACAGTGCACACCGGGGGTGTGGTATGACGCAGGAGGTTCCCTGGCGGCGGATCGACTCATTGGGTCAGATCGCAAAGGGGCGGCGGCGGCCCGTTCCGTGTGGTGCAACGAAGACCGGCGGATTGACATGCACGACGTCGACATGCCAGTGCCGGTGCCCCGGCTGCGGCTGTCTGTAGCCCTGACCGTTGCTCGACCAGCCATCCCCCTGGCGTTCCAGCGGTCCGACGGCCTTGAGCACGCGGCAGACGCTGGCGGGACTGAGGGCGACGATGTCGTGGTCGATCACCGAGCGGACCCTGGGCTGTTAACCCGCTCTGTCACCGGGGGCTTGCGGCAGTTGAATGAAGGGCGATGCCCTCTACTGCTGCACCGGCACCTGCTCGACCTTCCGGCTGCTGCCCACAGCGGCGCGGACGCTCTTGTGGCGGGGTTTGGCGGTGCGGGCATCGGTGCGGGGGGCCTCGATGACGGGCAGGGAGTGCAGGGCGCGGCGGGCGTCCTCGGGGTTGATTTCAACCTCGAGTTGCGGGCCCTCGGGCGCGGCGGCCGCGCCCGCGGCGGCGCGCGCGGCGATGCGGTCTTCCTTCTTCGTGAACAGCCAGGAGAGGAAATTCTTCGCCACGCCCATCACCATGCCGATGTCGCGGGCGCCCAGCAGCATCCGGCTCATGCGCCACATCTGCTTCGGGCGGAAGTAGAACTCGCGGAAGGCCTGCTTGGTGGCCTTGAGAATCTCCTCGCTGGTGAAGTCATCGTAGCCGACCACCGCCGAATCGTTCATGTCGAAGTGCGTCCACTCGCTGGTGTTGAGCCAGCCGTTGGCCACGGCCTGGAAGTAGAACTCGGTGCCAGCATACGGCATGGCCACGTGGAAGAGGGCGATGTCCAGCGGGATGCTCTTGGCGAAGTCGATCGTCTCGCGCACCGTCTGGCGCGTCTCGCCGGGCAGGCCGATGATGAAGTAGCCCCAGGTCCGCACGCCCAGGCGGTTGCACATCTCGATGGTGGCGCGGGCCTGCTCGACTTTGGCGTCCTTCTTGACGTTGTCCAGCACCGTCTGCGAGCCGGACTCGATGCCGAAGGCGATCAGCCAGCAGCCGGCCTGCTTCATCTTCCGGGTCATCTGCTCATCGAGGGTGTCCACCCGGCTGTTGCACGTCCATCGCACCTTCAGGCCGCTTTCGATGATCAGGTCGCACAGCTCCATCACCCCCTTGCGGTCGTAGGTGAACAGGTCGGCCAGGAACAGCACGTTGCGCACGTTGTGCCCGGCGAGGTACTCCAGCTCCTTGAAGATGCTCTTGGCCGAGCGGTAGCGCACGCTCTTGCCCCAGACCACGCCCTCGAAGCAGTAGGTGCATGAGTAGGGGCAGCCGCGGTTGGTCAGCACCCAGGTGTAGCGGCGGCCCAGGAACGGCATCTGGTAGCGGTCTAGCGGCAGCAGGTGCTGCCTGGGGATGGGCAGGTCGTCGAGGTTCTTCAGCAGCGGCCGGTCGGCCCCGAGCACGATGCGCCCATCGCCGTTTCGGTAGGTGCAGCCCAGCAGGCCATCGAGCGGCTTGCCGTTCGTCACGCGTTCGAGGATGTCGGCGAAGCTCATCTCCGGCTCGTGGCGGATGACGAAATCGAGCTCGGGGATGAGCTCGAGGGTGTTCTGCGGCACGGCCGAGACGTGCGTGCCCACGGCGATGGTGGCGGCGCCGACCTTCTTGGCCTCCTGCACACCGCGGGCATCGCTGGTGAAGGTCGAGCCGATGATGTAGCTGACGTAGATGCGCGGCTTCTCGCGCTGGACCTCGGCCAGGAACGTGTCGAAGTCCATCTCCTCGGCAATGGCATCGATGATGCGCACCGACATGTGCTCGGGCACCATGGCGGCGATGTAGGCCAGGGAGGTCTGCGGCCAGATCATCTTCTCGCGGCTCTTGCGGCCCCAGCGGCAGACGTCGCGGATGTAGATGTGACCATCGGGTGACGGCGGGTTGACAATCAGGACATCGGCCATGAGTTTATCCCCATCCTTATGGTGTGAGCGGTGGCGGTCTTTGGCTGCCGGGGTTGGTGGTTCGGTCGGCGCGCCAGACTCAGGCGCCGGCGTCGGTCGGCGTATGCGATCTCCAGCCTGTCCGATCCGGGCGGCGCTGCGGGCGGCCCGCCCGGCCGCGCGGTTCGTTCTGCATCGTGAGCATCATACCGCATCAAAAGTCCGATTCCCAGTAATCAGGTCGAAAAGCAGAAACATTCTCACGGGCTGGAGGCTGCGGGCGGCTTCGGGGCGGGCCTTCCGGGGGCTTCCGGGGGCTTCCGGGGGCTTCCGGGGGCGAGGGTTACTCCTGGTTGTCGGCGACCATGGCGGCGGCGTGGGCGGCGCGGAGTTGATCTTCGCTCAGCTCCGCCGCGGCACGCTCGGTCTGTTTGGTGAGCATGTGATCGCCAAGAAACAGGGCATCCATGCCGGTGGTCAGGAAACACTCGATGGCATCATCTGGAGTGTGAACGATCGGTTTACCGCGGATGTTGAAGCTCGTGTTGAGCACCATGGGCACGCCCGTGAGCCGGTCGAAGTGCTCGACAAGCTCGTAGAACCGCGGGTTGTGTTGACGGCTGATGGTCTGCACCCGGCCGGTGCCATCGACGTGCGTGATCGCCGGCACCTGCTCCCGGCGATGCGGCAGCACATCGTAGACCAGGATCATGTACGGTGAGGGGTAGTCGGTCTGGAACCACTCACCGGCGCGGTCCTCGAGCACGCTCGGGGCGAAGGGGCGGAACGACTCGCGGAACTTGACCCGGGCGTTGAGCAGGTCCTTCATCTCGTCGTGGCGGGGGTCGGCCAGGATCGAGCGGTTGCCCAGCGCCCTCGGCCCCATCTCCATGCGGCCCTGGAACCAGCCGATGATCTTCTGCTCGGTCAGCATCTGCGCAGCGCGCTGCGGGGCATCATCGACCCGCTCGATGTCCAGCTTCGCACGCTGCTCGGCGGGGATGGCCCGCTCGATGGCCGCGGCGTAGTCGGACGACTCCCACCACGGGCCGAAGTAGGCGTGCTCGAAGATGTACTTGCGCGGCCGGCGCATCACCGTGTTCCACAGCCAGTAGCAGGCGCCCAGCGCGGTGCCGGCATCGTTGGCCGCGGGCTGCACGACCACATCCTCGAAGTCGGTCTCGAGCAGGATGCGGCCGTTCATCACCGAGTTGAGGCACACCCCGCCGGCCAGGCAAAGGCGCTTCTGGCCGGTGGTCTTGTGCAGCCAGCGGGCCATGTGCAGGCCGATCTCCTCGGTGCGCAACTGAAGCGCCGCAGCCACATCCATGTAGTGCTGGGTCATCTGCTGGTCATCGAACGGCCGCGGCGGGCCGAAGGCGTCCAGGAACCTGCGGCTGAACCAGTGCGGCCGGCCGCGGTAGTGATAGGCGAACCAGCTCATGTCGATGCGGTAGCCGCCCTCGGGCTGCTCACGCACGATCTGGCGGAAGGTGTCGATGAACTTCGTGGCATCGCCGTAGGGGGCCAGGCCCATCACCTTGCCCTCGCCCGAGGCGAAGCGGAAGCCCAGAAACTCCGTCACCGCACCGTAGAGCAGGCCCAGGGAGTTTGGAAACGACTGGCGGCGAAGGGGCGTCATGTCCAGTCCCTTGCCCGTGCCCAGCCAGGTGCAGTCCCACTCGCCGGCGGCATCGAGGCTCATGATCGCCGCCTCATCGAACGGGCTGGTCAGAAACGTGCTGGCGGTGTGGCAGATGTGGTGGGGTGCAAAGTGCAGCTTCGTGCCATCGCCGATGCCCAGTTCATCGCGCAGCATCCTGCGCAGGCGATTCATGGGCATTTCCTTGCCCCAGCGGCTGCGGACCAGCTCGAGGCTGCGTGGAAAGTAGCGCAGCACGTGCCAGATGCGCTTGAAGCGCCCCAGCCGCGGGTCCCAGTAGAAGACCACGTGGTCGAGCTGTGACGGCTCGATGCCCGCCACGTCGCAGCACCAGCGGATGGCATGGCGCGGGAAGTCGCCCACGTGCTTCTTCCGCAGGAAGCGCTCTTCCTCGACCAGGCCGAGCATCTCACCGTCGCGCACGATCGCCGCGGCGGCATCGTGGGCAAAGCAGTTGAAACCGAGAATGTGCATGTTCGTGTCGTCCTTCTCTGTCATCGCACGCCGACCTTGAATCACTCCCCCTCCCTCCGGGATAGGGTTGGGGTGAGAGCAAACGGCCAACGGGCAGTCCGGATCGGCCCTCGCCCCCTGCCCCTCTCCCGCCTCCGCAGGGGCAGAGGGGGGCAGAGGGGGGCCGGCAATCAGGCCGCCTGCTCCCGCAGGCGAAGCGGCGCGCCGCCGTTGAGCATGGCCTTCTGCTTTTCACCCACCGCCCAGATCACCCGCACGATCACACCGCCCAGCGCTGCGGTGGCGCTGCCGATGGTCAGCAGCAGCAGCACCGAGACCACGTATGGCGACACCGTCGCACCCGTGATCAGCAGGATGGCCAGCACGAGCATACCGGCGGCAAACACCGCCCCGCCTCCCATGATCAGCCGACGGTAGTCGATCACCGCCTGGAGCAACCGCTCCAGCGCACCGGCCTTGCGCCGCGGGCCGATCAGCAGGAAGTTGAGCTGGTGCACCACCACCCCCCCGGCGATGCCCATGATCACCAGCAGCCCGCCGGCCAGGAACATCCACGGCGCCAGGTTGGGTGCATCGAACAGCCAGGTCGCCGTAAGGGTCAGACCGGTCAGCACCCCCGCCCCCAGCAGCGACAGCGCCAGCAGCGTCTTCAGCGGTGAGTAACAGCACGCGGCGAACATGATCGTCCACAGGAAGCGCAGTCCATCGCGCATCACGTGCAGCTTGCTGCGGCCGATCCGCTCCTCATAGGGCATGGGCACCTCCTCGATCGTCAGCCGCGGGTCCAGCAGGCAGATGGCGCTCATGGCGGGCGTGAAGTGCAGGCCATCGGGCAGCGGGGCCAGCAGGTTGAGGCTGCTTCGTTGCAAGATGCGGAAGCCGGAGGCCGAATCGGTCAGTTCCCGGCCCGAGACCAGCCCCAGCAGCCCGGCGAACAGCCGGTTGCCGACCCGCCGCACCAGCGGCATGCGGCTCTCGGGGGTCATCCGTCCGGCGAGCACCACATCGGCCCCGGTATCGAGCAGGCGCTTGACCAGCGGCACGCAGAAGTCGGGGTCGCAGGTGCCATCGCCGTCGATGAAGCCGACAAGGTCTGCATCGGTCGCATCCCAGCCGGCCTTGATCGCCGCGCCGTATCCGCGGTTCCTTTCGAACCGCACCTTGACCACCTCATCGAACTCGCCCTGATCGACCACCTGCTGCGTGCCGTCGGTCGAGCCGTCGTTGACGAAGACGACCACCATCTCCGTCACCGGCGTCTGCGACACCACCTTCTGCCGGGCGGCGAGGCAACGGCGCAGCGTGGCAGCGATGGCCTGCTCCTCGTTGAGCGCGGGCACGACCAGGGCGAGTTTGAGCCGGTTGGGCAGTGTGCTATCCATCTGCGATCTCCTTTTCCACGCGGTGGGGCCTCACGGCCCCGTATCCGCGGCCCCGGCGGCAGGTGCGGGGTCGGATGCCGGCGACACGGCCACGAGGAAAAAGCCCCGTGGCACATCGGGCGCCGGGTCGATGCGATACAGGTCGCGGCCGGGATACATCGCCAGGGCTTTGGATTCCCAGTCCCGGACGTTGCGTACGTAGATGATTTCATTGGCCTCGAACGGCACCCGCATGTAGGCCATGCCGGCACGGGCATCGAGCGGGGCGCGGCCACCGCTGGTGGGCATCGCCACCACGGCGTTCTCGAGGTGCCGCGTCGCCTGCCGCGCCGCGGCCGACACCGTGTGCGGCGGAGCCAGCACGTGCTCGTGGTATTGACCGCCGTAGCGCAGCAGGCCGACCAGCGCGCTGGCCACGGCAAACAGCAGCAGCAGCCTCGCCGCGGCCGGCGCGTTGCGGACCGCCCGCCGCGCCCGCCATCCCCCGGCCACCGGTTCCTGTCCGTGGCCGCGCCGTGCCGCGGTGCGCAGTGCCGCATCGAGCAGAACCGCGATGAGGATCACCATCAACGGCGCCACCGGCAGCAGCCAGCGCGGCCCCCACCAGGTGTTGGTAAAGCCGAAGATGCACGAGCTGGCAAAGAACAGACCCACCCGGCGGCCGGCCAGTTCACTGCCCACCAGCCCGGCGAGGATCACGGCCAGTGCAGCCATGACCGCATTGGCGGTAAACCCGATGCCCGCAGCATCGAACGCACCGAGAATCGCAGGCCAGCCGATGGGATACTTGCCGTAGAAGCGGCCCTCGTGGACCAGCACGAAGAGGCTGTGTTGATAGAACTCGGGATGGGCCGGGGCGTCCATATACAGCCGCCCATCCATCA
>PUMS01000311.1 GCA_003551485.1 Phycisphaeraceae bacterium
CCCGCCTCCCCCCGCATGCCCCCCCCGCATGTCATCTTCCGAACCCGTCCGCCGCGAAAGCCGCCGCACACGCGGCCCGGAAGCGCCGCTGCACGGGCGCCCTGCACGCAGCGTTACCGGCTCAGCGCGATCACGCCCAGGATCACCAGGATCAGCAGCAGCACGCCGAAGCTGAGGGCGACGACCATCATCGAGCGGTCGTTGGCCGTGGATCGCTTCACGTGGCGCATCGTGGCCTGCACGCGGCGGCGGTCGCGACGACTGACGTTGGGTGGACTCATGCACTTGCCTCCACAACATGGTTTACCCCATCCCCGCCCCGGCGGCAAGCCCGGCAAGAGCAAAAGGGATGCGTGCGTTCTTGCCCGGGGGTGGCAATCGTTGGATGGACGGCCTATGCTGGCACGTTGCCCCGGCCCAGCGGCGGCCGGGCGAAACGACGACAGAGAGGCTTCGGGGACCTGTGGGGGGGGAGGTACGAGGGAGATCCTGGGGAATACCGGTGGTGGGGGTTTGAGAGGGGAGTGTCCGTCGTGGGCGGCCTGTGGTGCCGCCCGGTCCGTATCTGTCCGCGTTTCAAGGAGATGATTTGATGATGAACCGTCGCCGATTCCTCAAGTGGGGCGCTGCAGCGCCGCTGGTGGCCGGGTCGTGGACCATGCTGGGCAACCCGGAGGCGCTGGCCGGGGCCGGGACCTCACCGGCAGCGCGGCGGCGCGCTGCGGGCCGGGCGAAGAACGTCATCTTCCTGGTCAGCGATGGCATGAGCATGGGCACGCTCACCGCCGCCGATCAGTACCGCCACTGGCGCGACGGCCATCACAGCCACTGGATCGGCCTCTACATGGATGGCGACCGCGAGGTCCATCGCGGGGTGATGGACATGAGCTCGCGCAACTCGACCGTGACCGATTCGGCCGCGGCTTCCGCTTCATGGGGCGGCGGCCACCGGATGTACTCCGGCCGGCTCAACGTTGATCCCGACGGTCGCCACCATGAGCCGATCCTGGTCTCGGCCCGTGCCGCGGGCAAGGCCACGGCCCTGGTGACCACCACCACCGTCACCCACGCCACACCCGCCGGCTTCGCCGCCAACGTCGAGCACCGCAACCAGCAACCGCGCATTGCCGAGCAGTACCTCGACCGCGGCATCGACGTGCTGCTGGGCGGGGGCAGCCGCCACTTCGACCCCGAACATCGGGAAGATGAACGCGACCTTCGGGCCGACTTCGCCGCCGAGGGCTACGCGGTGATCGACAGCCGCAAGCAACTGCTCGAGCTCGATCCGGCCCAGAAGCGCGTGCTGGGCGTGTTTTCCGGCGGGCACGTGCCCTACGAGATCGACCGGCTCAACGATGAGGAACTCAAGCAGCAGGTGCCCTCGCTGGCGGAGATGACCAGATCGGCACTGGATCGGCTCAGCCGCCACGAAGATGGCTTCATCATGCAGGTTGAGGGCGGCCGGGTGGATCACGCCGCGCACAGCAACGACCTGGCGGGCCTGGTGTTCGATCAGCTCGCCTTCGACGATGCCGTCGGCGTGGCCCTGGCCTTCCAGGCCGAGCACCCCGACACGCTGGTCATCGTCACCACCGATCACGGCAACGCCAACCCCGGCTTCCAGTCGGGCAACGAGCTTGGCGTGCCCCAATTCGAGCGCATCTCGCGTTTCCGCGGCTCCAGCAGCGCGCACATCCACCGCCACCTGCGCCAGGACAGCCCCGACCGCATCCGCGAGCGCTTCAAGGAAGTTCTGGACCTGACCATCACCGAGGATGAGGCCAGGATGCTCCACGACTGGGCGCAGGACGAGTACAGGCCACCCTACCGCCGCATGAACAGGCCCGGCGGCATGGTCGGGCAGATCGTGGCCAATCACCTGGACTTCAGTTGGATCGGCAACGCCCACACGGCCGACTACGTCGAGCTCGCCGGCGTGGGCCCCGGCGCCGAGGCCATCCGCCCGTTCGTGAAGAACACCGAACTCTACACCCTGACGATGGCCGCCATGGGCATCGAACGCACCGAAGGTGCCGCCCGACACCGCGGCGAAGCCGCAACGGCCCTGACCTGAGCCACCGTCGATGCGCCCGCGACCGCGACAGTGGTCGCGTTGGTGGTCGTGGTGCAGGCTTACAGCCTGCACGCTTTCCCATGAGGGAGCCTCATCCAGCTCAGAGGTGATTCGCCAGTTGCCGTTGCCGGGCGGGGCAGCCGGCTCGGCGGCTGCATCACAATGCCTCGATTCGCCCGGCCTCCTGCCCTACAGTTTTGCCGGTGGCGCTCGATTCGAGGAGCATCGGTCATGCTCACAACACCCGTCCGCTGCATGTTCACCATCGTCGCGGGGTGCGCGGCCCTGGTGATCCTGGCCGTCCCCAGCACTGTCCCCGCCGCGGAACCCGAAGCAGCCGAAGCGGGCGAAGTGGCCAACGGTGCTGATCCGCCTGCCGATCCTGAGGCGAAGACTGAGGCGGATGCCCCCCCGCCGCCCACACCCGACCCGCCGCCAATGGCGGACCGGCATCACCGCGTGTTCATCATCCCCGAAGATGGCTCGGCCCCCCTCCTGCTGGCCGCGCAAGAGGGCTACGAGGGGTCGGTGGACCTGTTTCTTCGCCAGGGCATGCAGGCCGACCGGGCCAATCGCGGCGGGATCACCCCCCTGCACCAGGCCGCAGGCCAGGGCCACGGCCGCATCGCCAGGCGACTGCTCGAAGCCGACGCCCGCGTCGACGCCGTCGAGGACACCGGCATGACCGCCCTGCACTGGGCGGCACGTCACGGCCACCTCGAGGTCGTCAACACCCTCATCGTCGCCGGGGCCGATGTTCACGCGGTCAACAGCCACCGTGCAACCGCCCTGCACCAGGCCGCGCGCAGCGGCCAGGTTGCCGTCATCACCGCCCTGCTGCGTGCCGGCGCGGGGCTCGAGACCCGCGATGCCCACGGCATGACCCCCCTGGACTGGGCAGCCCGCCACGGCCACACCGATGCCGTACGGACGCTGCTCGGGGCCGGCGCCGCGGTCAAAGAGCCTTCCGGGTGAAGCAACGCAGCCAGGTACGGTGGGGCGAGCAAAACGGCCCCACCACCACCTGTCGATGCAAGGCAGATGACGGCGATCGCGGGGTGACGTGCCCCCCTCCCCCCGGATGCGAACCCGGTTCACCCCGTGGCCGCCCTGCGAGAAGGGGGAAGGCACGCGGCAGTCCGGCACCCGAAACAACCGGGAACACCTCGCCCGCGGCCGCCGACCCGCATGGTCTTGCGGCAAGCATCTGGCGCGACGACTGATGACCGAGTCACCGGCATACCGCACCAGCCGCGGCCGGTCTACATCGCCTTCGTGGTGCAACCGATGTCCTCCGGCCCGGAGGCTCTCGGGGCGATTGCGTTCACCGCCATCGGGCAGGACAATCGGACACGTGGGGACCTTTACGTGGAGGCTGACATGCAATCCTACACCGAACCCGAACACCGGCTGCCGATCGCACGCAACAAAGACGTCATCATCGTCGGCGGTGGGCCGGCGGGGCTGGCGGCGGCCATTGCCGCGGCCAGGAATGGGGCCAGTACGAGCCTCATCGAGCGGTTCGGCTACCTCGGCGGTACCGCCACCGCCTCGCTTATGGCGTGCATCAACGGCTTTCGCAACCAGGTCGAGCCCGACTTCACCCAGACCGTTCGCGGCATCGCCGAGGAGATCGTGCTGCGGCTGAAACAGATCGATGGCCTCGGCCGCAGCCCCTACCCCCAGAAACCCTATCCCACCGAACCGGGTGCGATGGAATACAGCTACGCCATCGACACCGAGAAGTTCAAGTACGTCACCATGAAGATGTGCGATGAGGCCGGCGTCGACCTCATGCTGCACAACTGGTTCTCGACCGCGATCGTCGAAGATGACACGATCAGGGGCATCGTCGTTGAGAACAAGTCCGGCCGCCAGGCGCTGATGGCCAGGGTCATCATCGACGCCAGCGGCGATGGCGATGTCGCGGCACGCGCGGGCGTGCCCTTCTGGCAGACGCGCAAGGATGAGGCCCCGCGGCTGAACGATGCGATGATGTACCGCATCGCCTTCGGCCGCACCCGGCCGCAGAAGGTCCACGGCTGCGACTTCGGCGACCACGCCGTGGTCTGGGGGCCCAGCCCCGGACCGATGGATGGCACCGATGCCGACCAACTCTCGGCCGGCGAAGTGGTCGCGCGGCTGCGCCTCTTCGAGGACCTCGAGCAGAAGAAGCAGAAGCATCCGGAACTGGCCGATGCCCGCGTGATCGAGACCCCGCCGCTGCTGGGCATCCGCCAGACCCGCTTCATCGAGGGCGAATACAAGCTCACGGCCGGGGATGCGTTGGATGGGCGGCGATTCGAGGACGTGGTGGCCATCAGTTCCTGCGCGATCATCCACTACTACGGCTACCGCCGCTACCTCGAGCACGAGGGCTACGACATCCCCTACCGCTGCCTGGTGCCCAAGCGCATCGACAACCTGCTGATCGCCGGTCGCTGCATCTCAAGCGAACAGCAGCCGTACGAGTCGCACCGCGCGATGGTGAACATCATGGCCATCGGCCAGGCCGCGGGCACCGCCGCCGCCCTCTGCTGCCGCACGGCCACCACCCCCCGACGCCTGGATGTCCCCCTGCTCCAGCAGACCCTCGAATCCCAGGGCGCCCAACTCCGCATCGGCGGCGCCAGTACATCGCCTTGAGACCGGGCACCACCGGAAGAAGCTGACGGTCATTCACCCTCGAAGATGACAGGCTCACGAAGATCGTGGACCGCTCCGCCATCGACCTTCACACCCCCGAACGGCAACGGTGGCAGCGCCGGGCGTACCACCCGCTCGAAGACCTTGCGGACCTGATGCCTGGTGGTGCCGCAAATGCGCATGTCGGACACGTTCGCCTCCCACCGGCGCAAGAGAGCATTCTGGTCCATGACGTGGGTGAAGGTGTGGCGCTCGAGGCCGGTGGCACACGGGCGCCGACAGGTTACCATGAGCGGCATTGATGAGGAGACCGCCATGGCCAATGCGTCCATGCCGAGGATCGCCACCACCACCGTCGGGTCGTATCCCGTGCCCGATTGGCTGGCGGCCATGCCCAGCGAGCAGGGTGTGGTCGATGCGATGCGAATTGTCTTCGCCACGCAGCGCCAGGCGGGCATCGACCTGCCCACCGACGGCGAGCTGTACCGCTTCGACGTCAACCACCCCGAAACCAACGGCATGATCGAATACTTCACCCGCCCCATGGCGGGCATCCAGAGCCGCTTCGGCCGCGCTGATGTCGAGGCCTTCACGCGCAAAGAGGGCATGGGGTTCCGCACGCGGCCGGCGGGGGTGGTCACCGGCCCGCTGGGCGAGGGCTCGCTGAACCTGATTGCCGACTGCGAACGCGCGGCGGAGGTGGCCGGCGGGGCGTTCAAGTTCACCGTCACAAGCCCGTACATGCTGGCAAGGACCCTGCTGGACCGCCACTACGGCGACTTCGAATCACTGCTGATGGCCGTGGCCGGGGTGCTGGCCGATCAGGTCCGCGGCCTGCCCTGTGCCTGTGTGCAGGTGGATGAGGCCAACATCCCCGGCAACCCCGAAGATGGCCCCCTCGCCGCGCGAGCCATCAACCGCGTGCTGGATGCGGTGGATAACGGCACGATGAGGGCGGTGCACTTCTGCTTTGGCAACTACGGTGGCCAGGTGATCCAGAAGGGGGCATGGAAGCCGCTGATCGGCTTCCTCAACGAGCTTCACTGCGACCACCTGGTGCTCGAACTGGCCCACCGCCCGGCCTCGGACCTCGAAGCGCTGCGGGAAATCGACCCGCGAATCGGTATTGGCATCGGCGTGATCGACATCAAGGTCAACCCCATAGAGACCGCCGATGAGGTGGCCCGGCGCATCGAGGCCGCTGAACGCCAACTCGGCCCCGGCCGCGTGCAATGGGTCCACCCCGACTGCGGCTTCTGGATGCTCAAGCGCAGCATCGCCGACCGCAAGATCGCCGCCCTGGTCAAGGGCCGCAACCGCTACCTGGGCACATCCGAGTGAAGGGCGAGAGGGCCCCGCCGTCGACCCATCCTCGTCAGACGGCCGGGCATTTATTTCCCGGCAAACCGGCACAGCTACCGCCCCGCCGGGAGCTGAGTAACGCAACTTTATTACTTCAATCCGTTTACGCCAATGGGCCCGGGAGGATTTGAACCTCCGACCTCACGCTTATCAGGCGTGCGCTCTGACCAACTGAGCTACGAGCCCGCATCTTCAACGCCCCGGACGGGTGGGCCGAACAATATAGGCGCGCACGGGGGAGGTTTCAAGTTGGGGTCGGGTGGCGGCGCGTGGCGCGTGGGTACTGAAGTCGCTGCGGTCTGTCTGGCGGGGACCCGATTCGAGGATCAGAGTCCGCGGCGGCACCGGTTATGCTGCGGGAACGGGCCTGAACCCGCAATCCCTTGCAGGAGGTGCCCCATGAGTGGAGTTCATCGCACGCTCACCTTCATGGCCACCGCGCTGTGCATGGCCCTGCCCGCCGCAGCGCGGGGCGAAGAGGCGACCGGATCGGGCACGGATGCGGAGGCAGCCGGAAAGGTGAAAGAGGGCCTCGCCGTGCATCCCGACGGCCACTACTTCACGCTCGACGGTGAGCCGGTGGTGCTGTTCGGCGCGGGCAACTGGGTGGTGATTCCCGCCGGTGAGCGGCGTCATCCGTTTTCGGTCGATTACGAGTTGATCCACCGCACGGTCGCCCCGTTCAGCGCCAATGCCAACCGCGCAGCGCTGTATGGCTTCGGCGATGCGGACATGATGCCCTGGGTGCACGAGGATGGCCGCTTCGACCTGGACCGCTGGAACGGCATCTACTGGCAGCGCCTGCGCAGCTACCTGCGTTCGGCCCGCGAGCACGGCATTGTGCCCATCATCCAGATCTTCGACCACCCCTCGGCCAAGCCGCACCGCGACCCGCAGCGATGGCAGTCCAACCCGTTCAACCCTGCCAACAACGTCAACGACGTGGGCGAACTGCCCACCGAAGGCTACCACCCGCCGCGCGACTTTTACAACGCCGACAACGAGCAGTTGATGAAATTCAAGGCAGCGCTGGTGCGCAAGCTCATCGATGAAACCCACGAGTTCAACCACATCATCTACCAGCTCGACAACGAGCATCCCCACGGTGTGGGCCCGTGGGCCGACCGGCTGCTGGAGGTGTTCGGGGAGCGGTCGCGGCATTACGGCCGCACGTTTCTGGTCTCGAACATGACCATGAACCATCGCACGCAGATGGCGCACGCCCGCGATGACCGCATCACGGTGATCGAGGCCTTCCACACCTACCGCACCGGCGGCTATGCCCGGCAGGTGGACCTGGACACGATGCACAAGGCGATCACCGACTTCTTCTACGAATGCGGCGGCAAGCCGGTGATCCTCGGGCGCGGCTCGGTCGTGCCGGCACGGGGCCAAGGCAGCATCGAGGCGATGCGCTGGGAGTGGTTCACCGCGCTGCTTGCCGGCGGGCAGATCGGCTCACCGCGCGTGATCTTCGACCTGGCCGGTGATGACCCCGAAGCCTTCCACAAGCCGACGCTCGAGGTGATCGCCCACGTCCACCGATTCGCCGCGGCCTACCCCTTCTGGCAGATGCGCCCCGTGCGCGTGTCGGTGGATGGGGCCTACCTCAGCATGACGCCTGACGGCGACAAAGCCGCGCTCTACTGGCCGGCTGCGCAGGGGCGCACGGCCCTGACGCTGGATATCGCCCGCCGCGCTGACGTCGAGCCGGGCACCCGCTACCGGCTCCGCTGGTACAACCCCGCCACCGGCGAGTTCGCCCCCGAGCAACACGTGACCGTGGACAGCGACGGCCAACTCACCCTCCATCCCCCGCACGACCACCCCGACTGGGCCGCCACCCTGCAACGCTGACATCGCCACCCCCACAGGTGCCGGGTGCCACTGGTGGCTTGCCCGCCGGTGCATGTGGCACCCGCAACGCATCGCATCCCGACCACGCCGCAACTGTGGTCCCGGATCCGGAGTGCCATGGCCAGCGGCGCCTGTCATACACCCCGGATCACAGCCATCAACCGCCGCCCTGTGACAGCGGCGACAGGGAACAGTACTATCGGTACTCCCCACCGCACAGGGCGGTGCGGTCGATGGCAACCGGCCTTGATGGCCGATTCAGGAGCAGATGATGACCGAGCACAGGGACATCCTCATCGGCACGATGGCGGGCAAGGATGACCGGACGGCGCAGTACATCCAGCGGATCGCGCCGCTGGGTTTCGAGTGCTTTCAGATCAACTTCTTCAAAACCATGCCCGCGGGCATCGACCTGGCGAAGCTGGCCGGGGATGTGCGGCGGGTGCTGGATGAGGCCGGCCGGGGCCAGGTGGTCAGCGCGCTGGGCATGTACGGCAACCCGCTGGAGGATGCAGCCTGCGTGCGGGTGTGGGAGCAGATGATCGACACCGCCGAGGCCTTCGGCACGAACCTGGTCTGCGGCTTCGCCGGCGCGGTGGAAGGCAAGCCGGTGCCCGAGTCGATGAACCGCTATGCCGAAGTGTTCGGCCCGCTGGCGAAGCGCGCCGCCGACCGGGGCGTGCGCCTGGCCTTCGAGAACTGCCCCATGGGCAGCACCTGGCATCGGGCGCGGATGAACATCGCCTACTGCCCCGCCGCGTGGGAGATGATGTTCGATGCCCTGCCCGCGGACAACATCGGCCTGGAGTGGGAGCCGTGCCACCAGATGTGCCAGCTCATCGACCCGCTGCCACAGCTTCGTCAGTGGATCGGCAAGGTGTTCCACCTGCACGGCAAGGATGCCACAATCGACCATGAACTGGTGGCGCGTCACGGCATCCAGGCGGGGCAGAAGTTCGCCCACCACCGCACACCCGGCTTCGGCGACACCAACTGGACGGACGTGATCTCGATCCTGCGGATGAACGGCTACCAGGGCGCCATCGACATCGAGGGCTGGCACGACCCGGTCTACCGCGGCGAGCTGGAGATGACCGGCCAGGTCCACGGCCTTCACCACCTGCAACGCTGCCGCGGCGGCGCCTTCATCCCCAACCCCGAAGGGTTCTGACCGGCCCCGAAAACGTTCACGTGAAGTGCTCCCGAAAATCTGGGCGCGCGGTTAAGGTGGATCCATTACCTGATAGACCCCGAACATCAGGAGATGGATCATGACCAGACAGCGACGTCGTTTCTCGGCTCAGACCAAGGC
>PUMS01000410.1 GCA_003551485.1 Phycisphaeraceae bacterium
AACTGCTCGAAGAGGCCGACCGCGAACTGATCGCCCGCCACGGCCTCAGCGCCGCGTTTCACGACCGCGGCATCGGCGGCATACGCAACTTCAACCACGTCAAGTGCCTCCACGCCCACTACGCCTTCCACCTGCTCCATCCCACCCCCCTGGGCTCGTGGCTCGCCCAGCAGGTTGAATTGCACCCCTGCCCCCCCGCCAACGGGCGTGCCAGATTCCCCGGCTCCTCAAGGTAGGGTGGGTAGAGCGAGGTCTTCCCACCCCACATCAATGGGGCGCTGCGCGGAAGCATCGGCTCGGGCGGGGATGTGATACCATCGCCGCCGATCATGGATCGTCTGCTGGGACAACCGCGTGCCGTCGAGCTGCTTCAGGCAGGGCTTGCCAGCGGCAAGCTGCATCATGCCTTCATCTTCCACGGCCCGCCGGGCGTGGGAAAATGTACCGCCGCGCTCGAGCTGGCCCGGATCGTGCTCTGCCATCAGCCTCAGCAGGACCTCGCCGGCCGCGTGGCGGCCTGCGGCGGATGCGATGCCTGCCGGCTGCTGCGCCACCTGAGCCCCGAGGGCGAAGGCGGCACCCATCCCGACCTGCACCTGGTCCGCAAGGAGATGGCCCAGACCGCCCAGACGGCCACCCTGCGCACACGCAAGCAGCTCAACATCCCCGTCGACCTGCTGCGCGAACTGATGGTGGGCGGCACGACCAGCGACGGCAAATACCATGAAGCCGCGGCATTCAAGACGCCGGTGATGCGGCGGGGCAAGGTCTTCATCATCGATGAGGCCGAGCTGATGGATGCCCACGGCCAGAACGCCCTGCTCAAGACCCTCGAGGAGCCGCCGGCGGGCACCTACACCATCCTCATCACCAGCGCGGAGCACCGCCTGCTGGTGACCATCCGCAGCCGCTGCCAGCGCATCGCCTTCGTCCCGCTGGCCGATGAGCCGATGAACCAGTGGCTTGCCCGGCACCTGCCCGAGCTCGAGGGCGCGCAGCGCCAGTGGCTGGCGGCCTTCGCCGAGGGCAGCCCCGGCCGAGCGCTGACCGCCGCCCGCTACGACCTTTATGCCTGGGCACGGATGGTGCTGCCCCAGATCGAAGCGATGCGGCAGGGCCGGTTCCCTGATTCGCTCGGGGCGGCGATGGCGGAACTGGTCGATGAGTTTGCCAAGGCCGTGGTCAAGGAACAGCCCAATGCCTCCAAGGATGCGGCCAACCGCCGCGGCGCTGCGCTGATGTGGCGCCTGCTGGCCCAGCACGCCCGCGGGCGCATCCACGAGCTGGTCGGCGGCCCCGCCGCGGGCGACCCGGTCAAGCTCGAGCCGCAGGTGGCGCCCTGGCTTTCGCTTCTGGAGGCCATTGAAGGCGCCCAGGCGGAGCTGGCGGCCAACGTCAATCCCGGACTGGTCGCCGACCACCTCGTGGCACGCATCTGGCACGGTTTTTCCACCGCCCCCCCCGCCCCCCCCGCCCCCCCCGCACCCGCCGCGGTGCGCTGAAGCGGGGCGGGGCCGTGGCCGGCGGCGGCCGGGGCGTTCCCGGTGCGCCGCCGCCGCGAGTTGTGGCCCGCAGCGGCGATGGAGCCCTGGACGATGGCATGAGCTGGATCGTCGTCTACAACACGCTCCAGTGGGTGGTGCGGATCGTGATGATCGCCGTGGTGCTCCGCCGCCGCCGCGACCCGCCGGCCTCGCTGGCGTGGCTGATGATCATCTTCTTCGAGCCGTTCATCGGGGCGGCGGTCTACCTGCTGATCGGCGACCGGCGCCTCGGCCGGCGGCGGCGGCGGCTCTACCGCAAGGTCGTCGTCACCACGCGTACGCCCACCCGGCTGGATGCCCAGCTCCGTCACGTGGTCAGGCCCGAGTTGGACCGCGATGCCGCGGACGTGGTGGCCCAGAGCGAGACCTACGGCGGCATGCCCATCCTCGGGGGCAACAACGTCGAGCTGGTGGTCGATACCGAGCAGATGGTCGAGCGGCTGGTGGCCGACATCCGCCGCGCCCGCCACCACGTGCACATGCTCTTCTACATCATCATGGACGACCAGACCAGCCGGCAGGTGTTCGATGCGATGGCCGATGCCGTTTCGCGCGGCGTGGCCTGCCGCGTGCTGGCCGACCACGCCGGGTCGTGGCGGTTCTTTCGGCGCGGCGGCATGGCCGATGAGATGCGAAGCAAGGGCATCCAGATTCACCCCTGCCTGCCGGTCAACCCCCTCAGCCGGCGGCTGGTCCGCATCGACCTGCGAAACCACCGCAAGGTGGTGGTCATCGACAACCGCATCGGCTACGCCGGCAGCCAGAACCTTGTCAACCCCGACTACGGCCACCGCCGCGCCGGCCCCTGGCACGACCTGATGGGCCGCTTCCGCGGGCCGGTGGTGAGCCAGCTCCAGACCGTCTTCCTCGAGGACTGGATGTTCGAGACCGGCGAACTGATCGACGATGGGCTGCTCCAGGAGCCGCTGGAATCGCGAGGGAACATGCCCGCCCAGGTCGTCGCCACCGGGCCGACCGACCGCGATGTGACCTTCGAGGTCATCCCGCGCGTGCTGCTGGCGGCCATCAACAGCGCCCGCTGGCGCATCATCCTGACCACGCCCTACCTGATCCCCGATGAGACCACGCTTCTGGCCCTGTCCCTGGCGGTGGACCGGGGCGTGCAGGTCGATGTCGTGGTGCCCCGGCGCGTGGATCAGTTGCTGGTGGGCGCTGCGGCACGCTACTACTACGACCGGCTGATCGACATCGGCGTCAACCTCTACCTGCACCACGAGGGCCTGCTGCACGCCAAGACGATCACGGTCGATGACAGCCTCGCCCTGCTGGGCTCGACCAACCTCGACCGCCGCAGCTTCTATCTCAACTTCGAGCTGAACGTGCTGATGTTCGGCCCGCAGATCACCCGCCAACTCCGCTTCGCCCAGACCGGCTACATCAGCGAATCCGACCCCATCGACGTCACCGCCTGGCGCCACCGCCCGGTTCTGACCCGCTACGGCCAGGCCACCGCGGCGCTGTTCTCACCGCTGCTGTGAGCACCCGACTCCCTCCGGCTCCCTCCCCATGGCCTCGTCCGCACCCGGCGGGACACGCCCGCGCCGGGCTCTGCTATTCTTGCCCGACTGCCCGCGGCGGGTCGCGGGACAGGTGGAGCACCGGCGTGATGAACGATGGCGGTCCGAACATGGCCCCTGCCCTGCTTTCGGTGATCATCCCTGTCTACAACGAGCAGCAGACCATCGGTGAACTGCTGCGGCGGGTCGATGCCGTGGCGGTGGATAAGCAGTTGGTCATCGTCGATGACGCCTCCAGCGATGGCACAGCAGAAGTGTTGGACGCATGGGCGCGCAGGGCGGATGTCTGCCTGCTTCGCCATGAGCGCAACCTCGGCAAGGGTGCGGCCCTTCGCACCGGCCTCGCCGCAGCCACCGGGCGGCTGGTGATCTTCCAGGACGGCGACCTCGAATACGACCCGGCCGACTACCCGCGCCTGATCGAGCCGATCCTGGCCGGTGAGGCGGACGCGGTCTACGGCACGCGCTTCCTTCGCGGCATGGATGGGGCATTTTTCACTCAATGGCTGGCCAACCGGCTGTTCACGCTGCTTTTCAACCTGTGGATGAAGACGACGTTGAACGATGTCGAGACCTGCTACAAGCTCTTCCGCCGCGAGGTCATCTCGGCCATCGAGATCGAGCAACCGGGCTTCGGCGTCGACCCGGAGGTGACCGCAAAAGCCCTGCGCAGCGGCCGGCCCGAAGGTGGCCCGCTGCGACTGCACGAGCGGCCCATCCGCTTCACCGCGCGCCGCTACGCCGAGGGCAAGAAGATCACCCTGCGCGACGGCCTGCGCTCTGTATGGTGCATCCTCCGCTACGGCGGCATGACATGATGTGTAATGCACCACACGGAACTGGGCGCCGCCGCCGAGGCACGCACCTCGCCGGTGGCCCCCGCCGAACGCTCCCCAAGCGCCAGGCGCAAGGCCAGCACGCAGCGGACCGATCAGGACCAGCCCATGCACAGCTTCCAGAGCCTGCTCAAGGACCTGGCCACGATCTGTCGCAACACGCTCCAGTTCGCCACGTCCGCCGATGCCACCTTCATCCGCATCACCACCCCGACCCCGGTTCAACGCCGCGCCCTGGAACTGTTGGGCCTGTCGCTATGATCCTTGGGAGATGTACCCAGCAAACGCCACGACCATCCTGACATAACCCCTGTACCATGCGGGGATTCCCTCGCTTGCTCGGGGGTAACTTCAGTTTAAGGTCTAATACGCCCATGCTCGCAATCTGCCTGGTGCTTATCCTCATTGCGGCGGCGCTGGCGGTGCTGCTCACCCGGCTGGCCATCGGTGCCGGCCATCGCCTCGGCCGCATCGACCGGCCGGTTGCCACCATCGCGCACAAGGTGGATGCGGCATCGGTGCCCAACACCGGCGGGATGGGCATCTTCGCCGCGTTTTCCCTGATCGCCGCGGCCGGCTTCCTGGCCGCCTGGGTCCTGCCCGCCGCAGCGCTGGAAGCGCTCGGACCCGCGGCCGAATCACTGGCGGCGCTGCTTCGGCCGCTCACCGGCGCTGCCGCGGCGTGGTGGGTGGCGCTGTTGGCCCTGCACGTGCTGGGCGTGATCGATGACCGCCGCAACCTCAGCGCGATGCCCAAGCTGGCGGCGCAGTGCCTGGTGGCGCTTTACCTGGCGGTGGCGCTGGACCTTCGCATCTTCCACTTCCTGGATGCGCTGGTCCCCGGCGGCGTGGCGTTGAGCCTGCTGCTGACGGTGCTGTGGATCGTGTCGATCACCAACGCGATGAACTTCCTGGACAACATGGATGGGCTGTCGGCCGGCGTGGGCGCGGTGATCGCCACGCTGTACCTGGCCGCAGCGCTGCTGACCGAGCAGTGGCTGATTGCCGCCTGGTGCGGCGCACTGGCCGGTTGCCTGCTGGGCTTTCTCATCTTCAACTTCCACCCGGCGCGGGTCTACATGGGTGATGGCGGCTCGCTGGTGCTGGGCCTGTCGCTGGCGTCGATCAGCATCGCAATGACCTACTACGAGCCCGGTGAGGCCGGGGCGGTGCCCTCGCGGACTCACGCGGTGCTGATGCCGCTGGTGGTCTTCGCCGTGCCGCTGTATGACTTTTTCAGCGTGGTCGTGCTGCGGCTGCTCCAGGGCCGCAGCCCCTTCGTGGGCGACAAGCAGCACTTCTCGCACCGCCTGGTCGAGCGCGGCCTTTCGGTGCGGCAGGCGGTGGGACTGGTCTGGCTGTGTACGCTGGCCACGGGCCTGGGCGGCGTGCTCTTTGGCCACCTCAAGCCGTGGCAGGCGGGCGTGATTGCCGCACAGGTGGCCTGCATCGTGGCACTGCTGGCGATGCTCGAGTTCGCGGGTTGGCGCCGTCGCGGGGCGTGATACGCTGTGGCGATGAGCAGTTCCTACACACCTGATCCCGATCGTTACAAGAACGTCAACAGCGGCTGGTTCCGCAAGTGCGGGCGATGGGGCCTGCATCTGCCGGCCATCAGCCTCGGCTGCTGGCACAATTTCGGTGAGGCCGGCACCGATTCGGCAAAGCACAGCGATGAAGCGGCGATGCACGAGCATTGCCGGCAGATGCTCTTCACCGCCTTCGACCTGGGCATCACCCACTTCGACCTGGCCAACAACTACGGCCCGCCTCCGGGCGCGGCCGAGCACCGCGTGGGCCGCATCCTGAAGGAGTTGCCCCGCGATGAGCTGGTCATCTCGACCAAGGCCGGCTATCGCATGTGGCCGGGGCCGTATGGCGAGTTCGGCTCGCGCAAGAGCCTGCTGGCCAGCCTCGATCAGTCGCTCAAGCGCCTCGACCTCGACTATGTCGACATCTACTACTCCCACCGGCCCGACCCGGTCGATGGCACACCGCTGGAGGAGACGCTCGGCGCCCTGGACCACGCGGTCAGAAGCGGCAAGGCCCTCTACACCGGCATCAGCAGCTACCGCGGCGATGCCACCGCCGAGGCGGTGCGCATCTGCGACAGCCACGGCCTGGTCCGGCCCATCATCCACCAGCCCAGCTACCACATGTTCAACCGCGGCATCGAGACCGACCTGCTGCCGCACGTCCGCCGCAACGGCATGGGAGTGATCGCCTTCTGCCCGCTGGCGCAGGGGCTGCTGACGGGCCGGTATCTCGATGGCATTCCCGAGGATTCGCGCGCTGCGCAGAAGTCGGGCTTTCTCAAGCGCGAGAGCGTGTCGCCGCAGACCATCGAGCGCGTGCGCAAGCTCAACGACCTCGCCCAGCAGCGCGGTCAGAGCCTGGCACAGATGGCCCTGGCCTGGCTGCTTCGGCTGCCTGAGCTGACCAGCGCCCTGATCGGCGCCAGCCGCCCAGCGCAGATCCGCGAGAACGTCAAATCCCTGGACAACGCCCGGTTCACCGATGAGGAATTGCAGCGCATCGAGCAGGTGCTCACCGCGTGAGGCGGCTGATGCCAGGCGCGGGCCACCCCGCAGGGTGAAGCCGCCCGCGGGCCACTGCCGCGCGCCCTGGCCCGTGTGGAGTCGGTCATGCATCCGCCGCTGATCATCCTCGGCGCCCAGACCCGCCCCGCCGCGGCCAGCGCCCGCCGCGCGGGATATGAGCCGTGGTGCATCGACCGGCTGGTGAGCGAGGACCTGCGCGAGTTGGCCGCAGCGCGGGCCTGTCCGCCCGGCGGTTTTCCCGACCGGATGCTCGACATCCTGCGACATGCCGAGGATGCCCCCGATGCCCCGGTGCTGCTGACGGCCCCGCTCGAGGACTACCCACGGTTTCTCGATCGTCTTGCCGCCATGCGGCCGCTGCTGGGCTCGCAGCCCGCGGCGATCACCGCCGCACGTAGCCTCGAAGCACTCAACCTGCTGCCGCGCATCGCTGCGCTGCGGCCGGTGCTCATCCGGCACAGCGCCCCGCTGTGGATGCGGCTGCTTCGGGGCCTGCTGCCCAACCGCATCAGCCGCCGTTACCTGGTGCATGATCTGCCCGCGACCGGTGAGCCGCGCGAGGCTGAAGGCGAGCAGCCGCGGATTCACGTGTGG
Source organism: Phycisphaeraceae bacterium (assembly GCA_003551485.1). GTDB lineage: Bacteria > Planctomycetota > Phycisphaerae > Phycisphaerales > Phycisphaeraceae > B1Sed10-187. The sequence continues at coordinate 7,074 of PUMS01000410.1, forward strand.
GGGCTGAATCAGCGCCTTCGTCGCGGGCAGGTGCTCATCGAGCGCATCGAGGGGCGCCCCTTCACCGCCGCGTTCGCCACCGATGGCTGGAGCGCGCTGCTGCTGGGCGTGGTCGAGCGGCTGCTGGGCGGCCCCGCACGCGGCTGTGCGCCGCTCCAGGAGGGCGGGGCGATCGGGCCGATCACCCTCACCGAGCCCCAACGCCTCGCCCTGGGCAAGGCCGGGGCGGCGCTGGCGCAGCGCCTGGACCTTCGCGGGCTGTTTGCCATCGACGGCGTGCTCGATGAGCGCGGCCTGGTGCGGCCGACCGCGCTGGTGCCCAGGTACGTGGCGGCCATCGACCTGATCGAACGGGCCACCGCCGCCGCCGCGCTCAACGCCCCACCGCTGCGCCACGGCCGCGATGCAGTGCCCCGCGCCCCGGCCCCACCACCTGCCTCCGCATCGGGCGAGCCCGCTGCCGTGTGGGGCATGGCCCACGTCCGCGATCGGCTCGACCGCATGGTGCCCGACCTGCAACAGGCCCTCGAGCCGGGTCACCTCGCCGACATCCCGCCCGCCTGCACCCCCATCCCAGCCCGGCGGGCGATCTGCACCGTTCTCGTTGAAGCCGATGGTGTCGAGGCGTGCCGCAAGATTCTTGCAGAGCGGTGCGAGCGCGTGCTGCAATTCGTGGAAGCAAGGGCACCGCGCGTTTGAGCCATCCGGTGCGGTGGTATTTCTCTCGGCCCGCGCGAATAATCCACGCTCCCGGCCGGTTGTTCTCCTTGAGGTCCCGTTGACGCGTCGGGCCTTGAATGTGTTTCTCGACTGCCCCCCCGGTTCCTGTCCATGAAAGGATGTGCCATGACTTGCCAACCGCTACGTCTGTCCCTGGGTCTGTTCGCCCTCGCCCTGCTTGCCGCCGGTGCGGTGTCGCTGCGGGCCACGGCTTCCGACAACGGCTCCCCCGGCCACTGCGCCGGCGCTGAGCCGGTGAGTGCCCCCGCCGACGAAGAGGCCTCCGCCTGCGGGTTCGAGGCGGTCTCCATCTGTGGCAACGATAACTCGTTCCAGGTCAATGCCGCCGATGGCAAACGCATCGCCGCCGAACTCGCGACCCGCGACTGCTGCGACAAGAAGGCCGAGTGCGACAAGAAGGCCGACTGTGACAAGAAGACCGACTGCAAGGCGAAGGCCGCTTGTGAGACCGTCGCCATCAGCGCCGAAGGCGAGAAGAAAGCCCAGAAGGAGAAGGCCGAAAAGGACAAGGCCGAACGTCAGATCGCCACACCGAAGGTCATCGCGGTGATGTTCCACTCCGACCGCTGCGCTTCCTGCAAGGCGCTCGACCCGCGCATCCAGGAAGCGGCCGAGCAGCTCACCGACAAGCCCGTTCTCTTCGTCACCCTGGACCTGACCAGCGACAAGACCCGCAAGCAGGCCGAACTGCTGGCCGGGGCGCTGGGCCTGGATGACCTGTGGAAGGCCAACCACACGCGCACCGGCTTCATGAAGCTGGCCGATGCCGAAACCGGCATGGACATGGCCACCATCACCGTGCGTCACGAAACCGACGTCATCATCGATGCCATCGTCACCTCGCTCGATCGAATCGAGTTCGACACCGAGGCTGAAGCCGCCGCGGATGCGGTCGAACTCCGTTCGGCACGGTGAGCCCCCCATTCTGTCCATCCGAGGTGACTCGCGCTGCGGGCATCATGGTTTGGATGACAACACCGAGATCGGCCCCGGTCCCATGCCGGGGCCGATCTCCTTTTCACAGCCGCTCAACCCAGGCGGCCGGCGCCCACTGAGCACCGTCGCCAGGACCGCCCCCCCACACGAAACGAAAGATGAGGATGCGACCCGGGCTCCGGCGATCTCCATGCGATGCACCTCGCTCGCTGCCACGCCTTCGTCGCCCTCCACCCCGGCCAGGGCGCAGCCCTCTGCCCTGAAAATCGCCGGGGTCAGGCGGCATCCTCACGCGGCTGCAGCGTCACGTGGTGGCCGAGGGCTTCGAGGCGCTGCACCAGGCGGCGCTTCAGACGCTCGGGGTCGGCCCGGTCGAAGTAGTCGACGCCCAGG
>PUMS01000141.1 GCA_003551485.1 Phycisphaeraceae bacterium
CCGCCGCCCCGGCCCCGGAAGGGGCCGCGGCCACGCCCACCGCCCCACCCACCGCCGGCCCCGCAAGCAGCAGCCCCGCGGGCGAACTCGAACGGCTCACCGCGCAGGTGGATGAACTGGAAGGCCGCATCGCCGAGCTTGAAGGCCTGGTCCAGTCCCTGCTGGAGCAGGCCCGGCCGCCGCAACGATGATACTGACCTGAATGCGTCATCATGCGGGATGGCGCCGGCCACCGCAAGACGCTGCGCCCCGCGCCAACCGCCGGCTTGCCCGCCGGTGCCCCGCGGCAATGGTGAGCCTGGCGCCGAGCGTTGCCGAAGCCGTCGCTCGCCGCATCTCGCCCTACCCACCCTGCGCAACGGCCGGTTGCGAACCGTTCGCGACATCGGTTGATCACATGCATTGGCGCGCGTATCATGATGAAGGAATCCGCAAACGTTTGCGGTCCGTCTTTCGGGGCGGCCACCCAGACAGGAGAGGGCCTTGCCATGCTGAAGCACCTGCGATGCGCACTGTCCCGACTGCACCACTGCGAGCAGGGCTCGCAGGGCTTGGAGAAACTGCTGCTGCTGGCGGCGCTGATCCTGCCGCTGCTGGGCATCCTCATCTTCTATGGCGGCGACATCCGCGACTGGCTGGTCGACCTCTGGGACCGGATGAAGACCGACAGCGAGCAACTCGCCCCGTGATCGCCGCAGGGAGGGGGCCCCTGCACCGTCGGTGACTCTCCATATGCAGGGGGCGTCAAGCGCAGCGGACCCACCACCGCGTATCCTTGACCACCACCACGTGCGCTTGACCGAAGGCCGCCGGCGCCCTTGAAACAGGCAAGGGGCACTGGTGGATGAGTTGCCAGTGGGACGCCCCATATCTCATACGCACCGGGGTACAAGCCACCAGCGGCCCCCGGCGCGGCGGTCAGCCGGGTCGGCCTGCTTCATGAATCCGGCTTTGCGGGGGAGGTGCGGGCGGGATCGGTGTCGGGGTCGAGAGCGGGAGCGGGGGCGGTGGCGAGGCGGGGCAGGGGGCCGCCGGCGGGGTCGTGGCGCTGGGCGATGGGCATGCGGCGGCCGAAGCCGAAGGCGCGGCCGGAAATGCGGATGCCCGGCGGGGCCTGCTTCCGCTTGTATTCGCTGACGTCGATCAGCCTCAACACGCGGCGGACGACCGCCGCTTCGATGCCCGTCTGCTCGATGATCGTCGCCGCCGACTGCTCCTGTTCTACATAGCGCTCGATGATCTGATCCAGCAGGTCATACGGCGGCAGCGAATCCTGGTCGGTCTGATCGGGCCGAAGTTCTGCGCTGGGCGGCTTGTCGATCGAGTGCTGCGGGATCACCGGCCCACCGTAGGTCTGGCGAAGCGGGGAGTCGGGGTCTTCATTGATCCACCGCGCCAGCCGCCACACCATGGTCTTGGGCACGTCCGAGAGGAGCGCCAACCCCCCCGCCATGTCGCCGTAGAGCGTGCAGTAGCCCACCGCCAGTTCGCTCTTGTTGCCGGTGGTCACCAGCAGCGAGCCATCCTTGTTGCTGATGGCCATGAGGATCGTGCCGCGGATGCGGGCCTGGAGGTTCTCCTCGGTCACGTCCGCTTCGCGCCCGGCAAAGAGCGGCTGGAGCATCTTCTCCAGCGCTGCGTGGGCCGGCTCGATGGGCACCTCGTCGAAGCGGATGCCCAGGTTGCGCGCCAGGGCGCGGGCATCCTCGACCGAGCCGGGCGAGGAGTAGCGCGAGGGCATGGTCACACCCTGGACGTTGTCGTTGCCCAGCGCGGCCACGCACAGCGCTGCGGCGAGGGCCGAATCGATGCCGCCGCTGAGCCCCACCACCGCCGCATTGAACCCGCACTTGACGCAGTAATCGCCAAGGCCGAGCACCAGGGCCTCGTAAACCGCCGCCAGCCCCTGCGGCACCCGCTCGATGCGGCCGACCGGCGCTGCGGGCGCTGCAACGGTCCCACCGCCATGGCCTGCGGCCGCGGCCGCAGGGGCGTTGCCCCCCCACTGCGGCTCCAGGGGCAGGTCCACCACCAGCAGGTCCTCAGCAAAGGCACGCGCCTGCGCCACCAACCGGCCCTGGGCATCCATCACGCAACTGCATCCATCAAACACCAGTTCATCGTTACCGCCGACCTGGTTGCAGTAGGCCAGCGGCAGCCCGTACCGCCTCGCTGCCGAGGCGAAGAGTTTCAGCCGAAAGTCGTGCTTGCCGTGGGAAAAAGGTGAGGCCGAACAGTTGACAAACAACTGCGCTCCCAGCGAAGCCAGCCGGCTGATGGGGTCATCGTGGTAGAGACGCTTGGCGAAGATGTCGCGGTCGTTCCACAGGTCTTCGCAGATGCTCACACCGACCTTCACCCCCCGAAAGCGGGCCAGGTCCGTGACGTCGGCGGGGGTGAGGGTGTGTGGGTCCTGGGCCAGGGCCGGGTCGCCGGGCAGCGGCGCCGGCTCAAAATAGCGGGTCTCATCGAACACGTCGTAAGTCGGCAGCAGGCTCTTGACGTAGCGGTGAACGATGCGGCCGTCGATGCAGAACGCCGCGGCGTTGAAAAGACTGCGGCCGCAGCGGCCGTTGTCCGATGGACAGGGATAGCCGATGATCGCACCGATCCCCACACAAAGCCCGGCCAGCCGCTCGACCGCCTCGGCGCACTGGCCGACCACCGCCTCCTTCAGCAGCAGGTCCTTGGGCGGGTACCCGATCACCGCCAGTTCCGGAAGGATCACCAGGTCCGCCCCTTCCCGGCGCGCAGCGTCGATCCGCCCGGCGATCAGCCGGGCATTGGACACCACGTCCCCCACTGTGGGGTTGATCTGGGCAAGCGCAATCCTCATCATGTAGCATCCAGATGCAGCGGTGGCTCCCATTGTCGGGGACGTGCGAGGCACCACCGGGCCGACCGCAGCGCCCCATCCGAATCCATGGAGCATCTTGCGTGAACGATCATACTCGATCCCGGTCGCATTCCGCCGCACCCTCGTGGCTGCTGCCGGCGCTGGCCCTGCTCACCGCCGCCGGCTGCTCGGGCGACTGGACCTGGGACTGGGCCTACGTGCCCGGTCGGGCGGCCTCCCCCCCCGGCGGCGCCCCGCGCGGCGGCCATCAACTGGTCGAAGACGGCCAGCGCTACCGCGACCGCGGCCTCAACGATGCCGCCCTGGCCTCCTTCGCCCTGGCCGTGGCTGAGGACCCCCGCCAGGTGCCTGCCCACATCGGCATGGGCGACATCTACCGCGAGCGCGGCCAATACGACCGGGCACGCCACTCCTACGAGCAGGCCACGGCCCTCGAACCGGCAAACTACCACGCCCAGTACCACCTGGCGCTGGTCTACCACCACCTCGGGCAGGTCTCGCGGGCCGTTCGCGGGTACCTCATCGCCCTGACCCTCGAGCCCGACAGCTACGGGGCCAACCGCCATCTGGCCGCGGCCTACCTTCAGCTCGGCCGCACCGCCGAGGCGTTGCCCTACGCCCGCCGCGCCACCGAACTGGATGATGAAAGCCATGCCGCCTGGGCCCAGTATGCCGAGGCCCTGCGCGTGCTGGGCCGTTATGAGGAGGCCGATGCGGCCTACCGCCGCGCCGCCGAACTGGGCACGCCCGACCCGGCCATCGTGCTCGGTCACGTCCGGGCCATGATCGAGCTCGAACAGTTCGATGAGGCCCAGCGGATGCTTCAGCGCCTGCTCGATGACAAGTCCACCCTGGACGCCCGCGAGCGGATGGCGTTTCTCAAGTTTCGCTCGGGCCGTTATCAACGCGCTCTGCACCACTACGGCCAGGTCGTGGACGAGGCCGAGGCCCTGCCCGAGCCCCAGCGCCTCGCCGAGCCGGCCTACATCCGCGCCATCAACGGCCGGGGCGTGAGCCTGATGGCCATGTACATCCAGGACGGCCGCCAGGACGATCGCCTGCGCCAACAGGCCCTGGAAGCCTGGCGAATGAGCCTGCGTCTCAACCCCGATCAGCCCCGGATCAAGGACCTGATCGCCCGCTACCAGCGCCGCGGGGGATGAGCGCGAGCGGAGCCGGAGATTCGGGGCAGTGCCTCATCAGCCTGCGCCGCACCGACGACGGTGAAAACCGCGGGCGGCTCTTCTCCCCTTTCCCCCTTCAGGGGCGGGAAAGCGAGTCAGATATTCAGGGCACACAAGGCGGTGCGGCCCACCCGCACTCACCCATGTCCGATCCAATCACCCCCTGGCGGATGCTGCTCCATCCCACCACGCAGGCCCTGCGCCAGGCCATCGCTGCCGGCGAGGCCGACACGGTGGCGGGGTTGATGCGCCTCAAACGCCTCCACGGCGATGAACTGGTACACGTGGCCATCGAATTGATCGCGGCACGACGGGCCGCCGCGGGGCGGATACCTGACCTTGCCCCCGCCCTCGTGGCCGATCGTGAAGGCGTGCAGCAGGCCTCCTCGCAACCGGCCGCCCGATACAAGGCCCGGCGGATGGCTCAAGCCCAAGCGGCCGGCGCCGGGCGGGCGGCAATCGACCTGTGCTGCGGCATCGGCGCCGATGCCCGCGCCATGGCCGAGGCCGGCCTGCGGCCGCTGCTGATCGACCGCAACCCGCTTCGGGCGTGGATGGCGCAGCAGAACACCTCGCGACCGGCGGCGTGCGCGGATGCGGTCTCTGTGGATCCGGCCGGCCGGCTGGTCCACATCGACCCCTCCCGCCGCGCAGGACACCGCCGCCTCTGGCGGCTGGAGTATTACCGGCCCGGCCCCGCCCTGCTCGCTTCGCTGTTCGCCCGCGCAGCGCTGTGCGTGGCGCGGCTCGGGCCGGGCGTGGATGTGGCCGCGGCCCTCGAGCTGGCACCCGGCGGCGAACTGGAGATCATCAGCGAGAGCGGCCGGCTGACCCAGGCCGTGCTCTGGAGCGCACCGCTGGCCCGGTCGTCGGCCGCAGCCACGCTCCTGCAAAGCGCCGCCCCTCACCAGCAGGGGAACGGGCCCGTCCAGCCCGCGCCACTGACGATCCTGGGCACGCCCGGCGAGCCGCCGCCGCTCTCAGACATGCAGCCGTTCGTGGCGCGGGCCGACCCCGCCGTCGAGCGCGCCGGCCTGCTGGCCCAACTCTGCCGCGAGTTGGACCTGACCATGCCCCACCCCGATACCGGTCTGCTGACCGCCCCGCGGCCGGTCGCCAGCCCGTGGCTGACCTGGTTCGAGCTGCTCGAGACCATGCCCTGGCGCCCCAGACGCATCAGGGCCTGGCTCAGCGCCCACGATGGCGGCCCGGTCGAGATCCTGACGCGCGGCGGGGTGGTCGATCCCGATGCACTGCAGCGATCACTGCGCGGCCGGGGCGGCACCACCTACACCGTCTTCATCCTGCGCTTCGACCGCCAGGTGCGCGCCCTCATCACCCGCCGCACGGTTTGACGCGGTCGCGCCGGATCGACGTTCACGCCCGACCCCGCAATGATTCGATAATCCCTGCGGGCTCGATCCACCGCAGCACCGTGCACGGACACCCGGCCATGAAGGGCATCATCCTCGCAGGCGGCAGCGGCTCGCGGCTGATGCCGCTGACGCGCCACACCAACAAGCACCTGCTGCCTGTCGCCGGCCGGCCGATGATCCATTACCCATTGCGCTGCCTCACCGCCGCGGGGATCGACGACATCGTGATCGTGACCTCGGCCCGGCACGTGAAGGCCTTCCGCCGCGAGTTGGGCGATGGCCACGGCCACGGCGCAGCACGGCTGGAGATCATCTGCGAGCAGGGCCCTTACGGCATTGCCGCGGCCCTGGCCCTGGCCGAGCCGTTCTGTGGCCGGCAGCGCATGTGCGTGATTCTTGGCGACAACATCGTCGGCGGCAGCCTGGCCGCCCACCTGGCGGCCTACGACCGCCAGCCGCGCGGAGCACGCATCCTGCTCAAGCAGGTGGATGATCCTGCCGCGTATGGCGTGGCCCGCTTTGAAAACGGCCAACTGATCGACATCGAAGAAAAACCCGCCCGGCCGGCCGGTGCCATGGCGGTGATCGGCATCTACTTCTACCCGCCCGATGTATTCGAGGTCTGCCGCGGCCTGACCCCCTCGGCGCGCGGCGAGTTGGAGATCACCGACGTCAACCGCCACTACCTGAAGCGCGGCCTGCTTCAGTGGGAGGTGTTCGATGGCTGGTGGTCCGACGCGGGCACCTTCGACAACCTCCGCCGCGTCGAGCGACTGCTCGCCGGCCCCGGCACCGGAGACGGCGCCTCACCCCGCCCCGCCCCGCCGCAGACCTGACCGCCCGGCGCAGCGGGCCGACCATAGGGCCCGCCGCAGCAACCCGTGCACCTGCCCCCGGTGCTGCGGGTACAATGGCCGGCGCCATCAAATCACGGGAGCACCGCCATGCGACAGGGCAGGGATGGTTCGCGATCGTTCGGGGCGGCAACGGCGAAGGTCTCGCTCATGCTGGCGGCGATGGCCGCGCTGTGGGCCGGAGCGTGCCAGCCACGGGAGCCGGCCCCGCCTCGAACCGACGACCCGCCGCCAAGGCCGTCGCTGGTGGTGCCCGGGGCGGTGATGGAGGCGGTGGCCGAGGGCTATCGCTACACCCAGGGGCCGGCACGGGATCGCCAGGGGCGGCTCTACTTCACCGACATCCCCTCCAACACCATCCACCGCCTCGATCCCACCATCGGCTCGATCGACCTGATCCGCTCGGCCAGCAACGCAGCCAACGGCCTGGCGTGGCATCGGCAACTGGGGCTGGTGATCTGCGAGCAGGATCGCGGCCGGGTGGCCCGGCTGGATGCGGCCGGCCGCTACGAGGTCTTCGCCGCCCGGTTCAACGACCGCCGCTTCAACGGCCCCAACGACCTGGTGGTCGATGCCGACGGCGGGGTCTATTTCTCCGACCCCCACTTTGGCCGCCCAGGGCCCGGACCCCAGCCGGTCGAGGCCGTCTACTACCTGCCCCGGCCCGGCGGCGAGGTCAAACGCGTGGCCGACGACCTCACCCGGCCCACCGGTCTGGCGCTGAGTCCCGACGGCACCACGCTCTACATCAGCGACACCACCGCCCGTATCATCCATGCCGCGCCGGTAGAGCCCGATGGGACGCTGGGGCCGCTCGACGCCTTCGCCGAGTTCGACCGCGATGCCGATGGCGGCCCGGCGGGGCTGACCGTCGACACCGAGGGCCGCCTCTACGCGGCCGGGCAGGGCCACGTATGGATATTCAGCCCCGACGGCACGCTGCTGGAGCGCCTCGCCGTACCCGAGCCACCCTCCAACTGCGCCTTCGCCGGGCCGGAAAACCGCGACCTGTTCATCACCGCCCGGACCTCGGTCTACCGCATCCGCCTGCGCAGCCAGGGCCTCGCCCCCGATTGAACAAGCAGGCCGTTTCAACCGAAAACCCCCGGTGGAGCGGTCGCAGCGGGTCGTCGATGAAAACCAAATGGTGGGTGGTGCAGCATGGCCAATGAAACCTATACCGTCAGTGCCGGCGGCCGGCCCTATATCAGCAGCGCAGAGGCCGAGGCAGCGCTGACTGCCTACCGGGACCTGCTCGACCGCCTCGGCCACCGCCTTCAGGTCACCATCACACGGGACTCGGACAACAGCGAAGTCAGCCCGTGGGAACTCGAGCAGACCGTCGAAGCCGCAGCGCCGCCGCCGCGCCCGGAACCTGCTGAGCCGGCCCAGCCCCGCTCCCAACCCCACGGCCAGTCACCGCCCGTTCCAGAGCCGCCCGAGGCAAAGCCCCCGCCGCCCTCGCAGCCGCCTCAGGCCCCTTCGCGTCCCGACCCGGCACCGGCCCCTGCGCCACAGGAGTGGACCGATCGTGACGTGGCCTCGACCTTCCTGCTCGTGGCGGCGGTGCTGTGCGTGGTCACCGCGGTGCTGATCCTGCTGGCGTCGCTGCATTACGTTGAGGCAGTAGCGCCGCAGGTGCCCGCCGAAGTCAACTGGACGGCACTGGTGGGCCGCGTGGGCGCCATGACGGTATTCATCGTCCTGGCCGCAATGTGCCTCGCCGTGCGCTCGTGGGCCCGCCGCCTGCCCGATCTCGGACGCGCCGGCCGCGCTTTTCCTCCCCGCTCCCACCGGGAAAGCGGCCGGGGGTGAGGGTAGATTCGGACCCGCCCTGCATATCTCCCCTCACCCCGGCCCTCTCCCAGAGGGAGCGGGAGTTATTTTCACGGCAGGCTGGAAGCCTGCACCACAACGGGCGGGCGATGGGCAGTTGCCGCGGAAAGGTGGGCTTCAGGCCCGGCCGTCGTCGTGTGAATCGGCCGGGGTGAGGGGGGCGGACTCGAGACCGGTCCCGGCCGCGGCTTCGGCTTCGGCGTGGCAGATCAGGCGCTGGCTGACCACATCGGCCACCAGGCGCAGGTGCGCGGCGGAGGTGTCGTAGACCGTCACCGCCTCGCGCGCCGAACCGCCAGCACCCTCGAAAAGGTCATCCCGCCGCGGCTGGCCAAGCAGCCAGTCCAGGTTCACCGGGCAGCCGCTGCCATCGTCGAAAAGGGCCACGTAGAAGATGCTGGTCTCGACCAGGTCCTGGAAAAAGTGCGAGCCGAAGCTCAAGTCCGGTGTCATGCCGCTGATGGGCATCGCCACCTCGACCAGCACCGACATCTGATTGATCTCGCTGAAGCGCACCGGCACGCCCACCGAGGGCGTGGTCGTGCCCCAGCGGCCGGGGCCGATCAGCATCGCGCGGCAGCGGGGCGCGCCATCACCACCGCCATCGCCATCCGGCTGCCCGAACTGGCGGTTGAGCCGCCCCACCAGTCGGCCCACCTCGTAGCGCTCGCTGTTGCTCAGCGCGGTGTACCGCTGCGGGTCGATCCACACCACCCGGTCGATCGGCAGCGACACGTTGCCGCCCATGAACCCGCCATCGCAGGCAAACAGCACGCGCTCGGGCGGCGGCGAGTCGGGCAGCCGCACCGGCTCAGCGCTGCCGAAGGTCTGAAGTGGACGGCACTGCACCACGTTGATGTTGTGCCCGCCTTCGCCCCGGAAGTTGATGGTGAACTCCACATCCACCGGGTGGTCATACACGGCCTCGAGGCGCTTGAGCAGCCGCTGCATCGTGCCCGCCAGCGGGTAACGCTTAAACAGCGGCTCGAACGTCAAAAGCCACTGCCCCGACCCCCCGCCATCGGCG
>PUMS01000022.1 GCA_003551485.1 Phycisphaeraceae bacterium
CCGTGCCGGCCCGACCGCCCGGCCAGGGTGCATGACACGCATGGCGGGTGGATGGCCGGGCCTTTACTCCCCTCTCCCCACGGGAGAGGGGTTGGGGGTGAGGGCAGGGTCACACGCGGCGAGCGTGTCTCCCCTCACCCCGGCCCTCTCCCGGAGGGAGAGGGAGCAAGAGCCATCCCGCGGAACGCGTCATGCACCCGTCCGGCCAGGGGCCCCGGCTGCCCGGTGGGCGTTGGGCCTGTCGGGTGCCGCCGCGCGGACTTCGTGCGACTGCGCTCAATCGTCGGTGACGACTCACGGCAACCGGGCTTGTGCTCGTTGTGAGGTCCCGCGAGAATCGCCTGCATGAAGATCACCCATTTCGAGTTGCTGCACGTTCGGCCGCGATGGCTGTTTCTCAAGGTGCATACCGATGTCGGTATCGTCGGGCTGGGCGAGCCCACGCTCGAGGGGCGCACGCGGACGGTGGCCGCGGCGGTGCGCGAGTATGAGCGGATGCTCATTGGGCAGGACCCCCGGCGCATCGAGCACCTGTGGCAGCGGATGTACCGCCAGACCTTCTACCGCGGCGGGCCGGTGCTGTGCAGTGCCATCAGCGGCATCGAGCAGGCGCTGTGGGACATCCTGGGCAAGTCGCTGGGCGTGCCGGTCTATCAGCTTCTGGGCGGCGCGGTGCGCGACCGCATCCGCATCTACGGCTGGACCCGCGGCGGGCGGACGGGCGACTACATCGAAAACTTCATCCACCACCTCGAGGCCCGGCAGTTCACCGCCTACAAGTTCGCCCCCATCGATGCCTGCCGGATGATCGAATCCCCCGCCGCGATGCAGCGGGCGGTCGATCGCGTGGCCGAGGCGCGTCGGATCGTGGGCGACCAGATCGACCTGGCCGTGGACCTGCACGGCCGCTGCACGCCCGCGCTGTCGCGCCGCCTGGCACGGAAGCTCGAACCGTTCGACCTGTTGTTCATCGAGGAGCCGGTCCTGCCCGGCGACACCGCCGCGCTGACTGAGCTGTCGGCCGCGTGCAGCACCCCGATCGCCACGGGCGAGCGCCTGTTTACGCGCTGGCAGTTTCAGGAACTGATCGAGCGGCGGGCGGTGGCGGTGCTTCAACCGGACCTGTCGCACGTGGGCGGCATCTTCGAGACGCGCAAGATCGCCGCCGCGGCCGAGGCCCGGAACATCGCCATCGCCCCGCACTGCCCGCTGGGCCCGATCGCGCTGGCCGCCAGCCTTCAGGTCGATGCCACCACACCCAACTTCCTCATTCAGGAGCACGTCACCCTCGGCGCCGACTACCTCAAGCACCCGTTCATCGTCAAGGATGGCTACATCGACCTGCCCACCGACGTGGGTTTGGGCATCGAGCTCGATGAGGAGAAGGTCAAAGCCGGCCAGTTCGACGGCGACTGGGACACCCCCACCTTCCACCACGAAGATGGCAGCATCGCCGAGTGGTAAGCCGCCGTGATGCTGGCTGCGCTGAAAATCGCCCCGGAAGGGAGCAGACCGTAGGGTGGGTCGAGCGAGGCTTTGCGAGCGAAACCCACCAATAAGCCGTGGCGAGCGCGCCAGGCGCCAGGACCTCCCCCACCTCGCCAGCAGGGCCGGAAGGGGAATGGAGAGGCACCACCCGCGTGCCGTGGTGGCCTTGGGAAGCAGCAGTGCGGGCCGTGCTCGCAGCGGGGGGGGTGGTGGGTTTAGCGCGGAGCGCTGTCGAAGCCGTCGCTCGGCGGACCTCGCTCTACCCACCCTACACCTTGGGAGCCGCAGTAACCTGGCACACGCGACCCCCGTACCCCCATTTCCATCCTCGTGGGCGCGGCGCGGCCGCGTGAGACACTGTTCTGAAAATGGCCCCCGGAAGGTTGGATGAACCGCAGGCGGCACCGCAGGCGGCCGGCGGGGGCCGCTTGTGGTGCAGACCTGCATCCCGCCCGCATCTGCCATGGCACAACAGCCATACAAGTGGCAGTGGCGTGCCCGCCGCATCAGGGGCACAGCGCGAGGATGCAGGCTGGGAGCCTGCGCAGCATTGATGGGCTCATCACTGCTGCGGCTCGTGGACCATCACCGTCACCGGCCGGGAGATCTCGCGCTGCTCGCCGATGCGCGTGATGGCGTAAAGGGCGTGCGTGCCCGCCGGCAGCGGCTCGAGCGTGACGCGGAAGGGGTTGCCATCGTGCTCGCGGATCACCTCGAGCTGTTCGAGCCCGGCATACCAGGTGACCTCGACATCGTCGGCATCCGGGCCGCTGGCCATCACCTCGATGGGCTCACCGGCCACGAGATGCGAATTGCGCCAGTCCAGGTTGGCACGCGGGGCGTTGCCGAAGCCGCCGTGGCCGTCGAAGCGGGGGAAGTGGATCACCGTCTGGGGGTGGTTGGAGCAGAAGGCCTGCCAGATGCGCGCGATGTGGGCGTTGGGCAGCCACACCGCGCGGCTGCGGTCGCCGTCGAACTCGCGCACCGGGACGACCTTCGGGAAGTTGCTCTCCCAGGTGTCGATCAGGCCGAAGTAACCATCTTCCTCGCGAAGCGGCCGCAGTTCGATGGGCCGGCGGTCGAGCCGCTCGGGCAGGCGGGCATCCGTCATGTCGATCATGTACGGCAGGGCGATGGCCTGGAGCTTGTGCGCCTGATGGTGTACCGTCCACATCACGGCGGTGCCCCAGAGCGCGCCGCGCTCGCGAACGCCTTCGTTGGCCTCGATGACCTGCCGCAGGTGCGCCCCATCGCGCGAGCCGATGATGTAGAGTCGGGGCACGGCCAGCACCTCTTCACCGGTCGCCCCCATCCCCGCCGCGCCGATGAGCGTGGGAATGGCCGCGATGGTGCGCTGCGGCCATGTCTGTGAAATGCGGGCGGAGGCACCGCCCATGGCCGAGATGCCCGCGGGGATGAATGGCAGGTCCGGCAGGTGCTCGATGCCGGTGGCCTCGGCCAGGGCCTCGAGCACATCATCGAGGTCATCGCGGCTGGACCAGACACCGCCCAGGCGGACGATGCCGTGCTGGGCCAGGCCGCGGTACAAGGCATCGGCCTCGAACGTCCACACCCCCTCCCAGTCCTCCATGCCCTCGGGCCGCCGCAGGCGCCCCGGCCCGTTTTCCCACGGCATGTGGATGTTGGGGTACAGCGCCACTTCCTTGTTGCCCGGCGTCCAATACAGGGCGCGGATTTCAGATCGGTCCATCCCCTCGGGGATGAGCACGAAGGGGTTGACCTCGTCGCCCCGGTCGCTCTCCATGCGGACCAGGTACATGCGCGTGCGCACGTTGGGCTTGTGGTCGGTGAAGGTGGCGCGGCGGTCGCCGGTGTCGGCCTCATCCACCGTGAAGCGGATGTCCTCGAACACCGCCTCCATCGGTGGCCGGCCCTGCCCGCCGGCGGTAACCTGCATGCCCACCCACACCTCCTTCTCCAGCAGCGCGGCGTGGTAGTTGGTCACGTCCGTCCAGTCCTGCCCATCCTCGCTGGCGTAGGCCCGCAGGTACGGATATCGCCGCACGATGCGCAGGTAGAAGCCATCCTGTTGCTCGAAGGTGCGGTCCGAACCGGCCACCCAGGCGCGCAGCCCGCCGAAGTGGGCATCGTGCGCCCGGTGGTGGCGCATGAACCACTGGAGGCAGCGGTTGCCCTCCCAGGCATCGTAGCGGATGGAAAAGGCACGGGTGAAGCCTTCGAGCCCCTCGCGAATGGTCAGACCGTACTTGGCATTGGGGCTGTCGAACTCGGCACCCGCGATGCGGGCGGTGAAGGTGAAATGGGGCGCTTCGGTCTGGAAGCCGACAAACGTGCCCTCATCGTTGCCGAAGTGGGCCTCGCGGCCGTAGCCGGTGATGCTGTAGCGACCATCCTCGACCGCCAGCAGGTCGGAGGCATCGGCCGCGCGGTCGGCCAGGTTCACCACCCGCATCTCGGGAAGTGCACCGCCCCCGGGCCCGCCGTCGCCTGCCGCCGCGGCCGGGCAGGCCGCGGCCAGGATGGACACCAGCATCATCGTCAGGCATGGAAAAATCACGGACTTCATGCGAACCTCCACTGTCAAAAAGGGCAGGGGCAGACAAGACCTCCAATTCCGCTGTTCAACGCCCGGCCCGCTCCCCCTATTGCGTCGCCCTCGCTATTTCATCGCCTTGCAGACTCCTGCCGCGGTGGGCGCACCGACTGCCCGGTTGACCTCCCGGTGCCGGGCACCGGTGGCCGCGGCGTGCTGGCGCCGTTTTCGGGCTCAATACTGCTGTGTCCTGAAATTGACCCGCGAAAGTTGCGGTCTAACGATGCCTCATGCCACGTCATACACCCACACGCGCCCTTGCCCGGCCCACCGTCCCCGTCACGCTCATCTACAAGCATCCCGCCCGCCATGGCCACAACGCCAGGCCCCGCCACCAGCTCATGGCGCGGCCGGGGGACACGGTGCTCGAACTGGTCCTGCGAAACCAGCTCGACATCGAGCACGATTGCGGCGGCATCTGCGGCTGCACCACCTGCCACATCCGCGCCGTCGCCGGCGCTGAGCATCTCTCACCGCCCGATGCCGATGAAAGCCAACGCATCGCCCAGACTTGCGACCACCAGTCCGACAGCCGCCTCGCCTGCCAGACCACCATCACCGGCCCCGGCCCCATCACCATCATCGTCCCCGACTGAGCCACACCGCCCAAGCCCCGCGCCCGACCAGCGGCCCAGCGGCCCGCCAGCGCCCGGATCGCTGGTGATATGCACTGGCGGTCAGGCCTCCAATGGCGCCCAATGCACCTGACGCCATCCGGCCCTGAAGGTCCGGCACACCCGCGCAGCCGCATGAAACACTGCCCTCTTTCCCCCGCGGCGGTCATCTGCTACAAAGACCCGTTGATCCCCGGATCGCCCAAGCAGGAGCCTCGCCGTGAAAGTCATCATGGTCATGTTCGACTCGCTCAACCGGCACATGCTGCCCACCTACGGCTGCGACTGGACGCACGCGCCCAATTTCCAGCGCCTCGCCCGGCGCGCGGCCACCTTCGACCGCAGCTACGTCTGCTCGATGCCGTGCATGCCCGCGCGGCGGGACCTGCACACCGGCCGGCCCAACTTCCTGCACCGTAGCTGGGGTCCGCTGGAGCCGTTCGACGACTCGGTGCCGGAGATGCTCCAGAAGCACGGCATCCACACCCACCTGGCCACCGACCACTACCACTACTTCGAGGAAGGCGGCTGCACCTACCACACCCGCTACAGCACGTGGGAGGCCTTCCGCGGCCAGGAGGGCGACCCGTGGATCGGCCAGGTCGCCGATGAGCCGGCCCACGATGCCCTGGGCCGAAACGCCGCCGCCGACCGCTGGCACGCCCAGGACCGCATCAACCGCAAGCACGTGGCGCTGGAGCACCAGCAGCCCCAGGCCAGGACCTTCCGCGCCGGGCTGGACTACATCGAACGCAACGCCGATCAGGACAACTGGTTCCTCCAGATCGAGACCTTCGACCCCCACGAGCCGTTCTTCAGCAGCCGCAAGTACAAGGACCTGTTCGCCCGGCACTACGATGAGTACCGCCGCAAGGGCGGCAAACACTGGGACTGGCCCGACTACGCCCCCGTCAACGAGCCGCCCGAACTCGTCGAGCACATGCGCTACGAGTACGCCTCGCTGCTGGCCATGTGCGATGCCTACCTGGGCGAGGTGCTCGATGCCATGGACCGCCACGACCTGTGGGAAGACACCATGCTCATCGTCTGGACCGACCACGGCTTCATGCTCGGTGAGCACGACTGCTGGGCCAAGATGTGGATGGGCTTCTACGAGGAAGTGGCCCACACCCCCTTCTTCATCTGGGACCCGCGTAGCCCCGGCTGCGCCGGCCAGCGGCGCCAGGCGCTGGTGCAGCCGTCGATCGACCTTGGCCCGACGCTGCTGGAGTTCTTCGGCATCGACCGCACGCCGGACATGACCGGCAAGGTCCTTCGCGATGCCGTGGCCAGTGATGCGCCCGTGCGCGATCTGGCCATCTTCGGCATCTTCGGCGGGCACATCAACGCCACCGATGGGCGCTACGTCTACATGCGCGGCCCGGCCGGGGAGGCCAACCAGCCGCTGCATGAGCACACCCTCATGCCCACGCACATGCGCCACACCTTCAGCCCCGATGAGCTTCGCGACAACATCGAGCTGGCCGAGCCGTTCAGCTTCACCAAGGGCTGCCGCACGATGAAGATCGCCACGCGATACCGTCTTGGCAAGACCAAGGTCGATCTGTCCACCAGGCTCTTCGACCTCGAGACCGACCCCACGCAGCAGACGCCCATCGATGACCCCGCCGTCGAGCAGCGCCTCACCGAGGCCATGGCGAGGGTGATGGCCGAGGCCGATGCCCCGCCCGAGCAGTACCTGCGAATGGGCCTGGAACAGCCGGCCGCCGCCACGAAACCGTAGCCGCACAAATCCCCCGCACCCTCCACTCAGCGCCCCGCCGCGCAAGGAACTGAGATGGCACTGTCATGCACCTGTCTGGGCCGGCTGGGTAGCCGCTACAGCCTGCTGCTGGACCCGATCCGGCGTTGCCTGCATTACGGGGCGCTGGGGCTGTGGTGTCAGCAGGAGGGCGAGCTGGTCATCGGCCTTCGACACGAAGATGGCACGTTCGAGTCGCTGCTCTTCTGCCGCGACGGCGAGCCGTTCCACAGCGTCGAGCAGTTCCAGAGCATGACCGCCCTGCGCTTCACCGCCTACAGCGTGAAGCTGGGGGTGAAGCTGCACGTGCGCATCACCGCCCCCTTCTGGCCGCGGGATGAGAAGACCAGCCTGGTGCCGGCCTACCTGCTCGGCTTCACCATCGAGCGCAGCGACACGCTGGTGCGATGGAACCGGCCCGACCCCGATGCCCCCGCCCGCGGCACGCTGGTGCTCGCCCTGCGGATGCCGCGAACCACCATCGAGCCCGTGGGTGAGGATCGCCTGCGCCTGCGCTACGATGTGCGCGCACGGGACGTGTTCGAGACCGAGGGGCCGGGCATCGTCACTGACCCGGCCAGCGGCGCCCCGCGCGACAGCCGCCGGGTCAACGGCCTCGATGGCCACGCTGATGACCGCCTGCTGGCCGTGGATGGCGGCTGGCGCATCGAAGGCGAGGCACTCGCGGCCGATTTCGATGTCCGTGCGCAGCAGTGCCCATCAGGCGATGCCGTGTTCACCGCGGCGATGGTGGGCTATTGCGGTGATGCGCTGTTCGAGCGCTTCGGCCGCGCGATGCCCCTGAAATACACCCGCCACTGGGCTGGCGCCGATGATGTGGCCGACTGGGTCAGGCTCCACTGCGGCGAACTGCTTCTCAAGAGCGATGCCTTCGACCGCTATTACGAGGACTCGAGCCTGCCACCGGCCGCGTGCGACCTGGGTGCCCTGGCCTTTCAGAGCTACCTGATCAACACCCTGTGGGCGGCCGACCCGGATGCCCCCGCGCCCGGGGCGGCAAAGGGTCCCGACGATGGGGCGCTTCCGGAAGGTGACTGGTTCAGCGTCTGGGAAGGCACCTGCTATTTCAACTCGACGGTGGATGTGACCTACAACGAGGCACTCTTTTACTTCGCCTGCTGGCCGCAACTCCTGGAGCGCATCATCGAGCAGTGGACCCACCACGCCAATGATGTCGAGGGCGAACGCAGGCGCCGCGGCCGCGTCAGCGATGATGACCGCCACGGCAACCCGCTGGTCGACTTCCCCGGCGCCATCCTCGAGCACGACATGGGCGCCGGCTGGTCGGCCAACGGCCAGAGCTACCACCACGCCATGCCCGTCGAGGAAAACAGCAACTTCCTGCTGCTGCTCTACGCCCACGGCGTGTGGTGGGACCGCCGCGATCTGTTCGACCGTTACGCGGCGACCATCACCGCGCTGAGCGACTACCTGCTGTGGTGCGACTCGACGGGCAACGGCTTTCCCGACCGCGGCACGGCCAACACCATCGACGATGCCACGCCCGCGGTGCAGTACGGGCGGGACAACGTGTATCTCGGTGTCAAGCGTCTGGCAGCGCTGCACGCGGCGGGGCGGATGTTCGAGCATCTGGGCGACCGCGACCGCACCCGCCGCTGCCGGGCCGAGGTCCGCCGCGCGGTGGCCACGCTCAACACCGGCTGGCTCGAGGACCACTACTTGGTGGTGCTCGATGACTCGGCCGAGGGCCTGGTGGACAACCTCACGGGCCGGCCGCTGCCGTATGACCGCCTGCCCGGCGCCGATGCCTACAGCCTGTATACCGCCAACGGGCTGCTGTACCTGCTGATGGTCGATGACCTGCCGCCGGACCTCCGCCGCGCGCGGCTGAGGCAGGACCTGCACGCAGCGCTCGAGCACTGCCGCACGCCCTACGGCAGCAGCCACTCCAGCGCCGACCGCCAGCGGGTGTGGATTTCGATGAACCTGTGGCGCGACTGCATCGCGGCGTACCTGGGCGATGGCCTGCTGGATCAGTGCCAGCGCTACTGGCGGCAGCAGGCCTTCGCCAACGGCCCCGGCGGCGACAAGGCCAATGCCTTCACCGAGACCTCGATGACCAACAACCTCGTCTGCTACCCGCGCGGCACGGCGTGGTTCGGCCTGAGCCTGGCCCAGGCACGGCTGATCGTCCGCGGCGAGGATGGCAAGCGGTCGACCGATGCCGTGGCCGATGGCCGATGGCCCCTGCCCACGCTGTGCCAATGGGATGAGCGCACCCTCACCGCCGCCCACC
Organism: Phycisphaeraceae bacterium; assembly: GCA_003551485.1. GTDB lineage: Bacteria > Planctomycetota > Phycisphaerae > Phycisphaerales > Phycisphaeraceae > B1Sed10-187. Next base: position 8,718 of record PUMS01000022.1, read on the forward strand.
GCAAGGGCGGGGGCAAGACCCACATCCGCAGCCAGAGCGTGTGAGGGAAATGGGGGGACGTGGGGTGCCTGGCAGGCAAGGCCCCTTGCGGAGGTTGGGGGCACTGGTGGATAAGCTACCAGTGGCACCCGGCGCCGCACCCACGAGGATGAAAAGCGCGGCCGCCACTTACTCCCCTCTCCCACCGGGAGAGGGGCCGGGGGTGAGGGCAGGTTTGCACCCTCCCCGTGCGTCCGCCCTCACCCCAACCCTCTCCCGGAGGGAGAGGGAGGAAGAGGAGTCCCGCGGGACGTGTCATGCATCCCACAGTGGCACCCAGGACCCAGCCGGTTCTTGTTCGCTTCTGCGGCGACGGCTACGATGGCTGCGATGGCGTTCGATCCCGATCAGCTTCAGATCGTGCTGTATCCCGA
>PUMS01000300.1 GCA_003551485.1 Phycisphaeraceae bacterium
CCCGTGTGTACGAAAGACACGCATGTCGTGTTCAGAAGAATGACCCCGGGGTAGTATCGCAACTTGGCCAAAGAGCCGTCTCTGCGTGCGTGTCATCTCCCGATGCCTGAGACCGTGTGCTTGCATGAAGTCTTGACTAATCGCAAACCCCCTGTGCTGGCTGTACAACCGGTTCCCACGAAACGCCGCCTTAGCGTGCACATGATGTCCACCAACCTGACCATGCGGTCCTACTTGACCAATGACGCTCGCGTTATGCACCACCACGCCGGCTTCGCCCACGGCGTAATTGCGCAGGTGCAGGACGGTCAGGTTATGGACCGTCGTCCGCTCGGTGCGGAGGGCCAAGGCGGTGACGGTCGCGCTGCGGCCGTCCCGGGTGACCAGGCGGTCACCGATGCGCAGGTGCCGTGCCTCGACCCAGCGGCCATCGCCCCCGGCAGCCTCACCCGGAGCGGCGGGGGCCACGGCCGCGACGGTGGCGGTGCATGATGCGTTGTCAAAGAGCGGGGCGCAGGGATCGGCCGCGCCGTTGGGGCATTGTAGGCCATCGGCGGCGACCGGGGGGCCGCGCGGGCCGAGACCGGCAGGGCATTCGGCCGCGCCGGCATCGGGCGAGTCGAACAGGCGCAGCGTCGTACCGGGTTCCGCCGCGGGATCGAAGATGGCACCGAGCGGAACCGCCGCCGGGGCGCACTCACCACCACCATCGCCGTCCGACACCTGCCACGGGCCATCGCCGCCGAGCGGCCGGGACCCTGCGCCGATCGCACTGGGCGAGGGGTTGCAGCAGCCGGGGTTCGGGCAGGGCGCAGCGCCCGGCTCGTGAGGGCTGAGTTTGCCGATCAGGGGACGGGCGTGCAGGCCCGCAGCGCGGCCGCCGGCTTCCTCCGGGCCATCGCCCGCCGCCTTCACCCAGAAGGGGTGCCGGCCGGTGGGCGCGACCGTCTGCACGGTGCCATCGTCGAGGGTCAGTTCGAGCGTGGCGATCTCATCCTCGACCTCGCTGCGGTGCGTGGCGGTGACCAGCGCCAGATGCCAGGTCTGCGTGGCCGGGTCCCAGGCCCAGACCCTCTCACCCGGGGCCACCTCTTCGATGGGGATCAGCCCGTGCGCCGTGTGCACCAGCGTGCCGGCCAGGAAGCAGCGGCGAAGGGCGCAGCGCTGAACCCGGTACACGCCGCGGCCCGGCAGCAGCCTCTGGCCTGCACGCGTCAGGTGCTGAACCTGCCGCGCCATGGCCTGCCCCGCCTCGCGCGTGGCCCGGGCCACACGTACCGTCGCCTGGGAAGCGCCGCGGGCGATGGTGCCGCCACCGGCCATCATGGCCACATCCAGGGCACACCAGGCCACCGATGCTCCCGAGACGCCCTCACCCGATACCACTTCCCGGGCCAATTGACCGCAGGGGACGAATCCGATGATGATGTCGCTGACCAGCCCGATGGGAGCCTGCCGGGCCTGCTTCCTCGCCTTCTCCCGAATCTCCCCAAGACGCTCATGGTAGGCCGTCTCCAGCGCCAGGGTGTCGACCCGGGGTCAGCCCCCGTTTCCTGCCACGGTCCGAACCGGCCCTCACCCCCGGCCCCTCGCCCGGCCCCGGAAGGGGAGAGGGGAGTAAGAGGCCGCGCTGCATCGCGGCGGCTTCAATCGCCGGTGCCGTGGTCGAAGGCGGGGAGGTGGTCGGTGCCGGTGAGGTTCTCATGGATTTGCGTGATCAGCGCCGTCCAGCCGGTCTGGTGGCCGGCGCCCAGGCCCTTGCCGGTCTCGCCGTGGAAGTACTCGTGAAACAGCAGCAGGTCCCGCCAGTGGGGGTCCTGTGCGAAGCGCGCATCGCCGCCGTGGCAGGGGCGGTGGCCTTCTTCATCCGGGCGGAACAGCCGCGCCAGACGCTGCGACAGGTCGCACGCCACCGCGCCCAGGTGCATCCGGTTGCCCGAGCCGGTGGGGCACTCGACGGTCAGCTCATCGCCGTAGAAGTGGTGATAGCGCTGCAAGGCATCGATCAGCAGGTAATTGAGCGGAAACCACACCGGCCCGCGCCAGTTGCTGTTGCCGCCGAACATGGCGCTGTCGCTCTCGCCGGGCAGGTACTTCACTTCGTGCCTCTGACCATCCAGCTCGAGTGTGAACGGATGTTCCAGGTGATGCCGCGACAGCGAGCGGATGCCCCAGGGTGAGAGAAACTCGCCTTCATCCAGCAGCTTCTCGAGCACGCGGATGAGCCGCTCCCGCCGCGGGATGGCCAGCAGGAGCTGATGCTCCTGGCTGTGGCCCTGCTCGCTGGCCAGGGCGATGTGCTCGGTCAGGTCGCCGCGGTACTTGAGAAACCACCGCAGCCGCTTGCCGAAGTTGCCGAGCTTTTCAAGCGTGCGGCGGTCGAGAATCTCGACGGCGAACAGCGGCGTCAGGCCCACCATCGAGCGGATGCGCAGGGGCAGGGCGCGGTCGCCGTGGTGGAGCTGGTCGTAGTAGAAGCCATCCTGCTCATCCCACAGCCCGCCGCGGCCGAGGTTGTTGATCGCATCGGCGATCTGCACGAAGTGCTCGAAGAACTTCGAGGCCATGTCCTCGTAGCCATCGCCGTGCTCGGCCAGTTCCAGGGCCATCGACAGCATCACCGTGCAGTAGAAGGCCATCCACGCCGTGCCGTCGGCCTGGACCAGCGTGCCGCCGCCGGGCAGCGGTCGCGACCGGTCGAACACGCCGATGTTGTCCAGCCCCAGGAATCCCCCGGAAAACAGGTGGCGCCCTTCGGGGTCCTTGCGGTTGACCCACCAGGTGAAGTTGAGCAGCAGCTTCTGAAACGCGCTGGCGAGGAAGGCCACATCGCGGCGGCCGGGCTTGCCCGTCATCTTGTAGATGCGCCAGCACGCCCAGGCGTGCACGGGCGGGTTGACGTCAGAGAAGTTGAACTCGTAGGCCGGAACCTGGCCGTTGGGATGCATGTACCACTCGCGCAGGAACAGGATCAACTGCCGCTTGGCCGCCTGCGGGTCGATCCGCGCCAGGGGGATCATGTGGAAGGCCAGGTCCCACGCGGCGTACCAGGGGTACTCCCACTTGTCCGGCATCGAGATGATGTCGCGGTTGTAGAGGTGGTCCCAGTCGGCGTTGCGGCCCTGCTTTCGCTGCCGGGGCGGCTGGGGCATGTTCGGATCGCCGTCGAGCCAGTCGCGCACGATGTAGTGGTAGAACTGCTGCGTCCACAGCAGCCCGGCGAAGGCCTGCCGCGAGATGTGGCGCTGGCTCTCATCCTCGCGCTGCGGCAGGTGGAGGTGGTAGAAGGCATCGGCCTCGTCGATGCGCTGCTGGAAGGTCTTGTCGAAGCCGTCGCCGAGCGGGTCCTTGCCGACCTCGCCGGTCAGTGTCAGCCGCAGCTTCACCGTGCGACCCTGGCCCGGCTCCAGTTGCAGCCGGTACCACGCCGCGGCTTTGGTGCCGCGCGGCCGGGGGCAGACCGCCCCCTCATCGCCGTGGATCACCCGCTCGTGGAAGGCGTCGCGGGCGTGGGCCGGGCCGGGCTCATCCCCGTAGAGCCGGTGGCTGTTGGTCACGTTCTCGGTAAACAGCAGTGGCGGGGCGTGGCCGTCGGGGCCGGGCCCGACGGTGAGCGTGAACGGCTCGAGCGTGGCATGGTCGGTTTCGATGCGGTCATCGCCGGCGGCGGTAAGCCAGGGCTTGACGTCGCAGCCCTCGTGCAGGCAGCCCCAGACCCAGGTGTTGCGAAACCACAGTTGCGGCAGCAGGTGCAACTCGGCCGCCTCCGGCCCGCGGTTGCTGACGGTGATGCGGATGAGGATGTCGTTGGGCCCGGCCTTGGCGTATTCGGCAAGGACATCGAAGTAGCGGCCATCATCGAACGCCCCGGTGTCCTGGATCTCGTACTCGGGGTCATCGAACCCGCGGCGGGCGTTTTCCTCCACCAGTTCCCGATACGGGTATTCGGCCTGCGGGTACTTGTAAAGGCCCTTGAGGTAGCTGCTGGTGGGGGTGGCATCGAGGTAGAAGTAGGCCTCCTTGACATCCTCGCCGTGGTTGCCCTGGCCGTTGGTCAGGCCGAAGAGCCGTTCTTTGAGGATGGGGTCGCGGCCGTTCCACAGCGCCAGGGCGAAGCACAGCCGGCACTGTCGGTCGGTGATGCCCAGCAGGCCATCCTCGCCCCATCGGTAGGCGCGGCTGCGGGCGTGCTCGTGGGGAAAGTCGTTCCACGGGTCGCCCTCGGCCGAGTAGTCCTCCCGCACCGTGCCCCACTGCCGCTCGGCCAGGTAGGGCCCCCAACGCTTCCAGTTGGCCTGCCGGCGCGTGTCCTCATCGAGGCGATGGGTCTCGGCATCGGCATGGTCGTGGCTGGACATGGGTGCTCCGTGGTGACAGTGGCGGCCTGCGGGACACGCTTGCAGATGGTAGCCACCGTGACGGGGCCGGCGCACCCCGGGCGCCACTGGCGGCATGTCCGCCAATGCCCGGGACGGACCCCGGGGTGCCTGCATGCGGAGCGGCGGGCGGATTGGCGCTATGATAGGGAAGACGGGGCAAAGGCAAGCCCGTGGATCGCCGAGATGCAGGATATGAACATGAGACGACTCATCCCCATCCTCGCCATCGCCCTGACGCTGACCCTCGGCGGGTGCGTGACGCGCCATCACGTGACGATGGACACCACCCACCGGGTGGATGCGACGCTGCGGATCACCGTCGAAGTCGATGACATGATCCGCGATGCGATGGCCTGGCAGGAAGATTTCCACGAGAAGCCCGAGCCGGCCGACCCCGATGAGGTCCGGCCCTGATCAGCCGCACCCGCTCCCGACGCCCTGCCCCCCCCGCCCGGTCCCTGGCGCCGCCGCCGGCCCAGACCGGCCCCGCCCACCGAGCCCCGCCTTTAGCAAACGGAACGGCAAGCCATGAAGAGCAAAAAAGTAAAAGTCATACCAGGCATCCTGTTTCTGCTCGCCCTCCTCGCCGCGCCCGCGTTGCTCCTGGCCGACGCTGATGAGGACCGCCAGCGCGAGCGCGAGGCCATCGAGCGGATGCGTGAACGATACCCGCAGTTGCTGGCGGCCAAGGGCCGCGAGCGCATCGGCGAGACCTGGCAGGGCCTGGTCGCCGCCGTGCCCGGCAAGGATGCCGACGACAGTGCCGAGCAGAAGCAGCAGGTGGCGCATCTGATCCGCGATGAGAATTCCGACCGCCAGACCCTCTTTGGCATCTGGGCCCGCCGGGCCGGTCCCGAGGGGGACGTCAAACTCGTCGCCGAGCGCTTCCGCAAGCGCCAGTACGAGCTGGCCCGCCCCGACCACTGGGTCACCGACCACCAGGGTACCTGGGTGCGCCGCCGCGATCTGAAGGAGCCGGAGAAGGAACCGGAGGAAGGTCAGTGAAGAGCGGCGGGGGTCGCCGCCTCCCCGGCGGGGTTACCTGATCGAGATAAGCCAGAGCGCCGCTGGCACCGTTGGCCGAGGGTGGGTGGCCTAAGCCGGGCGCTCGATGGTGGTGCGTTCGGCCTGGCTGATGGCGGCCAAGTCCGCTGCAAGGGCGGTGAAGGCCTCGACCACCTGCGGGTCGAACCAGGTGCCCGAGCCTTCGGTGATGATGCGGCAGGCCTGGTCGTGGCCCATCGGCAGCTTGTAGATACGGCGGCTGGTCAGGGCATCGTAGACGTCGGCCACCGCCATGATCCGTGCCGGCCAGGGGATATCCTCGCCGCACAGACCATCGGGGTAGCCGCCGCCGTCCCAGCGTTCGTGATGCGAGCGGACCACCTGGCGAATGGTGCGGATCAGTTGCTCATCGTCCTGGCTGGCGTCGAGCCCTTCGAGAAGCTGATCGGCAATGACCGTATGCCGCTGCATCACCCGGCGCTGCGACTCACTGAGCATGCCGGGCTTGATGAGCACCTCATCGGGGATGGCCTGTTTGCCGATGTCGTGCAGGGCTGCGGCCAGGCGCAGGTGCTCGAGGTCCAGTTCGCGGGGCAGCCGGCCGCGCTGATGCAGGTGCCCGGCCAGCACGGTGACGTACTCGACGATGCGGTCGACGTGGCGGCCGGTCTCATCGTCGCGCGATTCGGCCAGCCTTGCCAGCGCGCAGATCAGCGCTTCGCGCGTTCGCAGGCGCAACGCGGCGTCGGTGAGGGCGTCGGGGAGCGGGGCAGCCGCGGGAGGGGGAGCTGCGAGAGGGGGGGTGGCGTTGGTTGCCGCGTCGGTGTTCGTCCCCTCGTACCGCAGGCGCCCTTCCTGCCGCGGGCACGGCCGGCCACGCAGCAGCACGCCCCCGGCGATGGCCGTGGTCAGGGCCACCAGCACCCCCGCCAGGGGTGAACCCACCAGCGCCGCCAGCCCAAGGGCCTGGACCAGTGCTGCGCCAGTCAAGATCAACCAGGGCCCTCGCAGCTTCATGGCACACCGTACTCCATGCCCGCCTCATCCCGACCACGCGGGCACACGGGCGCACCCCATCCGGATCGTCTCCTTCTGCTTCGGACGTTTGACTACCCCAACTTCACCAGACGCGGTGATGGGACCTTCCGCCGCGGGCGGGCGGGCCCCACGCAGCGGCCGCCGTCTGGTAATCTAAGCGCAGGCCGTTGCCGTTGGCCGACGAAGATGCCACAGCCGGCAGGTGCATCCCATGACTTCACCGATCAACCCGCAGCAGGTTCAGCACATCGCCCTGCTGGGCAGGCTCGAGCTCACCGAGCAGGAGTTGGCCCGCTTTACCGCCGACCTCGCCCGTGTGCTGGAGTACTTTGACAGCATCGCCCGGCTCGATGTCGAGGGGGTTGAGCCCATGGCCCATGCCCTCGAGCGCACCAGTGTGCTGCGCGAGGACCGCGAGCAGCCGGGCATGAGCGTCGAGCAGGCCCTGGCCAATGCGCCGCAGCGCGACGAACCGTTTTTCAAGGTCATCAAGGTGCTCGGTGAAGGAGGCGGTGCCTGAGGCGCCGGCAAGGAATACCGCGGATGGACCCCATCGACCTGACCGCCATCGAGCTTCGCGAGGCCATCGCCGCCGGCCACTTCCGCGCTGTGGATGTCGTCGAGGCCTATCTGGCACGCATCGAAGCGCTCGATGGCGAACTGGGCTGCTACCGCGAGACCTGGCCCGACCGCGCCCGCGAGCGTGCCCGGCAGGTCGATGCCGGCGCGCTCACCGGCCCGCTGGCGGGGGTGCCGGTGGCCGTCAAGGACAACCTCTGCACCGACCACGGCCTGACCGCCTGCGGCTCGCGGATGCTCGAGAACTACCGCTCGCCGTTCACCGCCACGGCGGTGGCGCGGCTGGAGGCGGCGGGGGGAATCATCCTGGGCAAGACGAACATGGATGAGTTCGCCATGGGCGGCTCGACCGAGAGCAGCTACTTCGGCCGCACCGTCAACCCCTGGGATCGAAGCCGCGTGCCCGGCGGGTCGTCGGGCGGCTCGGCCGCGGCGGTGGCGGCGCGGCTGTGTACCGCCGCGCTGGGCAGCGATACCGGCGGCTCGATCCGCCAGCCGGCGGCCTACTGCGGCATCGTGGGGCTCAAGCCCAGCTACGGGCGGGTCAGCCGCTGGGGTCTGGTGGCGTTTGCCAGCAGCCTCGACCAGATCGGCCCGATGACGCACAGCGTGGGCGATGCGGCCCTGCTGCTGGGCATCATCGCCGGGCACGACCCGCTGGATTCAACGTGCGTCGAGCAGCGGGTGCCGGACTACCTGGCTGGGCTCGAATCCGGTGAGGGAGGCGGCGAAACAGCCGCGCTGCCGATGCGCATCGGTGTGGCGCGGCAGTACCTGGGCGGGGCCAACCACGCCGCGGTCGAGCAGGCCATCGAGCAGGCTCGCGAGGTCTTGGCCGCGCAGGGGGCGCAACTGGTCGAGATCGACCTGCCGCACACCGAATACGGTGTGCCCACCTACTACCTGGTGGCCACTTCCGAGGCCTCGAGCAACCTCGCCCGGTACGATGGGGTGCACTACGGCCACCGCACCGAGGCGCCGGTAGAGGATCTGGTTGAACTCTACAGCCGCAGCCGCGCGGAGGGCTTCGGCGATGAGGTCAAGCGCCGGATCATGCTGGGTACCTTCGCCCTGTCCAGCGGCTACTTCGATCAGTATTATGCCCGGGCGCTCAAGGCGCGGCGGCTGATCCGCCAGGACTTCGACCGCGCCTTCCAGCAGTGCGACGTCATCCTCACGCCCACGGCCACCGACCCGGCCTTCAGGCTCGGTGAGAAGCTCGACGACCCGCTGGCGATGTACCTCAACGATGTCTACACCGCCAACTGCAACCTGGCGGGCCTGCCCGCCATCAGCCTGCCCGCGGGCCTTGCCGAGGGCGAGGATGGCACCCGCCTGCCCGTGGGGCTGCAACTGATCGGCCCGCTGTTCCAGGAGGAGACCCTCCTGCAAGCTGCACACCGCTACCAGCGACACACTGACTGGCACACGCTCCACCCACCCCTGTAGCCCCGCAGCCCCCGTGGAGCGTGGCCGCCGCGGCCGCCTCCCTCGCCTCCCCCCTCCAGGCCCTCGAGCCAACCGCGGAGCGCACCAATGCCCGCAGCGAAAAAAGACAGCGACAAGAACAAGGTCTACATCGGCGTCGACCTCGGTGGCACCAACATCCAGAGCGGCGTGATCGATCCCGCCGGCAAGATACTGGCAAGAGATAAGCGAAAGACCAAGCCCGAGGCCGGTGGCGAGGCCGTTGTCAAACGCATCGCCGATGGCATCGTCAAGATGCTCAAGAGCGCCGGCCTGGGAATGGGCGATGTGGCCGCCATCGGCGTCGGTTCACCGGGTGCCATCGATGATACCCGCGGCGTGGTGCTGACCAGCCCGAACCTGCGTTGGAGCGACTTTCCCCTGGCCGAGGCCTTGGGCAAGCTGGTCAAACCCCCGATCATCGTGGACAACGACGTCAACGTCGGCGCCTGGGGCGAGTACGCCGCCGGCGCCGGGCGCGACCTCGACGTTCGCGACATGCTCGCCGTGTTTGTGGGCACGGGCGTGGGCGGTGGCCTGATCCTCGACGGCCGGCTCTACCGCGGCCACCACCGCACGGCGGGGGAGATCGGCCACACGGTCATGCTCGCCGGGGCCCCCCTGGGCCGGCGGACGCTGGAGAACTTC
>PUMS01000075.1 GCA_003551485.1 Phycisphaeraceae bacterium
CGGGCGATGTCGGCGCGGACCTCGGGCGTGTCGGGCAGGTAGGGGGGCACGGGCACTTCGGCCGGGTCGTGGGCCTGCCCCGGCCCCAGCCGCGACATCTCCCGCTCCCGCTCTCGGCCGGAACTGAAGCCCTCGGGCAGTTCGGCCCACATCGTGCTCTCGTGGGTGACGGAGAAGTTGCGGCACAGCAGGAAAGGCTTGTCGGGCAGCGTGCCGTTTCGAAGGTCCTCCAGCCAGTCGCCCTCGACCGAATCGGCGAAGTCCGCCGGCGGCTGGAAGTTGAAGTCAGTCTTCGTCGGCCAGCTCACATGGTAGCCGGCATCGCGCAGTTCGTGGGTGAACAGGCGCGGCGGGCGCAGCAGGGTCGAACGCATGTGATGCGTGCCCAGCGACCAGGCATACACGCCCGTGACCATGGCCGACCGCGCCGGGGCGCACACCGGCGCGGTCGAGACGGCATTGGTAAACCGTGCCCCCTCCGCCGCGAGGCGATCGAGGTTCGGCGTGCGGGCACACGCATCACCGTAACAGCCCAGATGCAGACCGACATCTTCGCCGATCAGGATGATGAAGTTGGGATGACTTTCGCTCACGGGACCTCCTGAACTCCCCCCGGACCATCCCTCAGATACCCCTTTACGAGTCAATGTGCAACCGGATCCGCCATGCCCGCGATGCCGCGGCCCCTGCTCCCCCCCTCCGCAGTCATGTGGCGCATCGCCCCTATCGGGATGGGCGGTCGGCGACGGTGAAGCGGATGGTGGCGACATCACCCCTGCCGTCGATGCAGCGGAGCTCATAGGTGCCGATGCCCAGGTCCAGTCGGCCGGGGTTGCCCGGGTCGATGAGGCGGCCGTTGAGCAGCCAGCGCACATCCCGGCCGCGGTTGGCCGCCACGGGCACGCGGACGCGGCCATCGACCGCGATGAACCTTGCGCCCGGCGCTGGGTGCAGGATGCGCAGCGCGCCACCGGCCTCCGGTGGCGGGGCGAGGGGATGGGTGATGGGGATCGGATCGGGCGGTGGCGGCGCCGCGGCGGCATCGCGGCGGAGGGTGGGCATGTCGAACAGTGCGCCAAGCAGTGGCTCGGCCGCGCTGCGGCCGATGAAGGCCGGGTCCGCTCGACCATCGAACCGGCCGGCCCAGACGCCAATGGCGTATCGCCCGTTGTGCCCCACCGCCCAGGCATCGCGCCGGCCCGAACTGGTGCCGGTCTTCCACGTGAACCAGGGCACATCCCCCGGCGCCAGGTCCATCATCCCCGAGGGGCGGCGGCGGTGGCTGGCGAGGATGTCATCGACCACCGCGCATGCATGTCTGCCAAGCACGCGAACGGACTCGACCGGCTCATCGGCGAACAGGCGAGGCGGCATCCGCACACCGCCGCGGCCGAGCGTGGCGTAGCCGTTGGTCAAGTCCAGCAGTGTCACTTCGACCGCCCCCACGACCGCCGCCAGCCCGCCGCGCGTGGCCGCTCCATCCCCCAGCCGGATGCCGGCGGCTTCGATGGTGCCCAGGCCACGGTCCAGGCCCACACCCTCGGCCACGAGGATGGCCGGCACGTTGAGCGAGCGCCCAAGCGCCTCGGCGGCGGTGACCTCGCCCTCGAAGCCGCCCTCGAAGTTGTGCGGTGACCAGCCATCGCGGTGGATGGGCACATCGTAGACCGTGCTCCGGGCATCGAGGCGGCCGGCCTCGAACGCCGCGGCGTAGATGAACGGCTTGAGCGCCGAGCCGGGCGATCGCCGGGCGGTCACACCGTTGACCTGCCCGCTGCGTTCATCGTGCGGATCGGCCGCGCCCACCATGGCCAGGATCGCGCCGTCTTCAAGGTCGATGACCGCCACGGCGACCTGACTACCCTCGGGCAGCGATGTGTGATGGCGCTGCACGCAGCGCTCGACCTCGTGCTGCACGGCCAGGTCGAGCGTGGTGCGGCTGCCGGCGCTACGGCGCTGAAGGGCCAGCCATGCGGCGTGGGTGGCGTGCATCGAGCGCAGGCCGCGACCTTCCATCGCGATGGGCATGGCCGCGGCATCATCGTGGCGGCGCTGGTCGATCATGCCCAGCTCGAGCATGCGCGACAGGACGATGCGACGGCGCTGGGCAGCGCGGTCGGGGTGGCGATCCGGCCGCAGGCGCGAAGGCGACTGCGGCAGGCCGGCGATCAATGCCGCTTCGCCCAGTGACAGGTCGCGCGCGGACTTGCCGAAGTAAGCCAGCGATGCGGCCTCGACGCCGCGCAGGTTGCCGCCGTAGGGCGCCACGTTCAGATACAGCTCGAGAATCTCATCCTTGCTCAGCAGCCGCTCGAGCTGGACGGCGCGGAAGGACTCGATCAGCTTCGCGCCCAGCGTCCGCGGCCGGTCGTCCATCATCCGGCAGAGCTGCATGGTCAGCGTGCTGGCACCGGAGACGATTCGGCCGCTGCGCACGTTCTGCATCACCGCCCGGCCGACGGCGGCCGGGTCAATGCCCACGTGCCGCTCGAAGCGGGCATCCTCGACGGCGATCGTCGCCTTCACCAGCCAGGGGGATATCTGTTCCAGTCTCGCGGGAAAGCGCCAGTGGTCATCGTGCCCGACCAGTTCGAGCATGGGCCGGCCATGCCGGTCGAGCACCTGCGGGCTTGCCGGCCACTGCTCGAGCCGTTCCACGGGAAAGGGGCACACGTGCCACACGACCGCCAGCGCGGCCAGCCCCAGCAGCGAAAGCAGCAGCGCCAGAATCAACAGCCGCATCGCCCAGCGCAACAGCCGGCGCGGTGCGCGGCGGCCGCGGGCGGGTGTGCCGTTGCCCGGATCGCGGCAAGCGGATTGGGGGATGGTCGATTCCACCAGCGCCGGCTCCTGTCGCACCATGCTACCGCCAACGGGGCGAGCTACTGCCGCGAATACCGCACCCTCTCCCTCCGGGAGAGGGCCGGGGTGAGGGCAGATTCGGACGGGCCTTACGCATCTCCCCTCGCCCCAGCACTCTCCCGCCCCCGGAAGGGGAGAGGGAGTCATTTTCAGGGCAGGCTGGAAGCCTGCATCACAACGGTCCGTCCGTGGTGGTCCCAGCGGGGATTCCTCACCGGCCGATCACCACTTCGCCCATGCCATGGACCGAGGCGTAGCTCGGGTCGTACATCGCCGAAGCTTGAATCGGTGGCAGCGCGAAGCGGCCTGCCGACACCGCGCGCAGCGTGTAGCGGAACGTCCGCTGCTGTGCTGAGGCGGGGGTGAACAGGATCACCCGGTCATCGAGAAACTCCACGCGGTCGGGCCGGCCATCGCGTTCCGCTTCACCGGCCGTGGCCGAGGTGGCCAGGCGCGGGTTCTCGACCTCCAGGCCCGCGGGCAGGGCATCGACGATGGCGATGTTGTCCATCCGCTCACCATCGATGCGGCCGGGGGCAATCAGGTCGATCTCGACCTGTACCAGATCGCCCACTTTCAGCGATGTCGCATCCAGCGGCCGGCCCTCGCGGTCCAGCCACCGCCGACGCACGCTCAGATTCTGGTCGTGCTCGCGGATGTGCTCGCGCTGCACCAGGCCCTCGGCGGTGATGGCGACGAAGGCGGTGCCCTCACCCTCGGTACGCAGGTGCACAGCGCCGCCGGCACCCCGCACCACGTGGCGGAACGGGGCGCTGCTGTCGAAGCTCACCGCCTCGCCCGGTGGCAGCTCGAGATGCGCCGTCCACGCCGCGGGCCGATCCTGCTGGACCTGGTAGCGCGACAGCGCGGCCAGCGCGGCGGCGTTGTTGAGCGTGGTGCCCCAGTGGCCTTGCTTGCGCGCAGCCTCCAGCCTGCGCACCAGTGCCGGGATGGAAGGATGGTCGCGATCCAGCAGCAGCAGCACCTCGAGCTGGCGCGCCTGCTGCGCCAGCGGCGAGGTCAGCCGGCCGCGGCTGGTGGTGGCCCCATCCGGGTTGATGGCCGGCTCATCGAGCACCGCCTGGGCCATGTCGCGCCGGCCCGCGGCCAGCCATGCCTCGGCCAGGTCCGCCCGCGCGCCGGCATCGAGCCCATCGGCCGCCTCCGTCAGACGCGCCAGCCACCCGTGCTGGACGCGGCCGAAGCCGGCCAGCACGCGGACGATCATCGCCCGCGTGGCATCGTCGATCACCGCCTGACGGTCGCCCAGCACGCCCTGGAGGTAGTCGGCGATCGCACCCATGAATGCCGCATCGACATCGAACCCGCCCTCGCGCGCACGCAGCAGGAAGTCGGCGGCGTAGGCCGTGCCCCAGGCGGTGGGCTCGACCTGGCCCGGCCAGTAGGCCAGGCCGCCGCTTCGCGTCTGCATCGACCAAAGCGTGTCAATGCCCGCGGCGATCATGTGCCGGGCCATCATCCCACGGTCATCCTCGCCCTGCTGATGCAGGAGCTGCGGCACCGCCGCGATGGCAAGCAGCCGGCTGGTGACCTGTTCCAGGCAGCCGTAGGGGTAATCGACAAGCTGCAACAGCGCCGGTGCAAGCTCGACCACCGCCGTGGGCGCCACGTCCACGCGCACCGTGGCGGTGCCGGGCACCATCCACTCGGTCAGGTCCATCTCCAGCGTTCGGCCGGGCTCGATGCGGACCAGCGCATGCTCGGTCTGCAACGGCGCAACGGGGCGGATGATGAGCTGCCCGCTCCAGTGCGCGGTGAGGGGCTGCACTTCATCGACGGCTTCATCATCCCCATTCTTCGGCAAGACCCGCCGCGCCTGCACCGTGACCTCCGCGGGACCGACCTCCTGCGTGGCCGTGGCGTGCAGCCACAGGCGCAGCGGCGTGCCCGGTTCGATGCGGTGGGTGCCTTCAAGCGCTGTGGCATCGACTTCGAGCCCGCCCTGAAGGGCCAGGTCGATCTCGACGTCCATCGGCTCATCGCTGGTGTTGTAAATCCGCAGGGGCACCTCGAAGCCATCACCGGGCGCGGCGAAGCGCGGCCAGCTTGTCTCGACCATCAGCGGGCTGGCCACCACCACGCCCACCTCAGCGGCGTTGTAGCGGTCGTGGTCGGCCACCACGGCCATCAGCCGCATCCGGGTGTTGACCTGCGGCATGGTCAGCTCGGCGATGAGCCGGCCGTCGGGCGCGACCTCCGCCGCGCTGCGCCAGATGACGGCGGGCTCGCGGTGCGGTGTGGTGACGGGGCTGCGTCTCATGGCCTCGGCGGCCGCTTCATCCTCATCGCCGCCGATGCGGTGCATGCCCGCCGGCCTGGCATGGTCCGGCAGCAGGTCGGCGAAGATGTCAGCGATGCTGACCGCAGCGCGGCGGGGGGCGAAGAGGGCGGCAATCGGGTCCGGGGTTCGGTGGTTGCTGGTCAGCAGGATGCCCTCATCCACGGCCCACAGGTGTACCACCGCGGGCCGGTGCGGGTCGATGGGCATGGCGGTGATGGCCTCGACCGTCACCTTCTGCCCCGGACGGGCCGTCGCGGGCGCGGCCAGGGTCAGCGGCGCCCGGTAGGGCTCATGGCATGCCCGCAGCCGGGCCATGCCCGCAGCGCGGCGGGGTAGCCAGCTTGCCTCGGCCGGGTCCACCGCACGCACCACGGTCGCGGTGATGAACGCGCCGTGCCGAAGCGCCTCGGGCACCCGCCACTGAAGCCGCACGGTGTTGTCATTCATGCGGACCACGCGATGGTCCACCACGCGGTCGGTCTGCATCGTCAGAAGCAGCGTGCCCGAAAACGGGCTCTCGACCAGGATCGTGGCCAGGTCGCCCGGCTCGTAGCGCTCGCGGTCGAGCCGCACCGACAGGCGGTCGGGCCGCTCGGCGGCCATCGAGCGGTACTGCGACCTCGAGTGCGCAGCATGAAACTCGATGCGCGTGCGCGAGCCGGTGCGCTGGTCCTCGGCCGTGAGGCGGTAGCGGCCCGGCACGGGACAGGTGATGGCGATCTGCCCGGCGCCGGCGGGTTCGACCTCACCGTCGCCCTCATCCTCAACTTCGCCCAGTGTCGTTTTCCAGACGAGCTCGATGCGCTCGGTGCTGCGCCACTGCAACTGGCCGCGGTGCTCCTGAAGCAGAAAGTCGTGCTCGATGCGGTCGAGCTGGAAATGCACCGGGCCCGGCTCGGCCGGCTCATCATCGCCGCTGCGGAGCAGCCAATCGATGCTCAGCGGTTCATCCACCGGGGCAAAGCCATCGATGCCCGCACGCAGGCCAATGTGTCGTCCGGCGGTGTCGTACTCGAACTTGAACGGCTGTGACACGCTGCGGCCGCCGACCTCCGTCACCGTCGCCACCCCCGATGCGCGCCACAGCCCCGGCCGCGCCTCGGCCGTGTGGCCGGCGGGGACCGTCGGCAGGCTTCGGCCGCGCTCATCCAGGGTGAAGGTGGCCGGCTCGAAGTCCTTGGCCTTCATCTGCGATGCATCGCCGAACACGTATTGCGGATGCGCCTTCGAGTGGAACACCGCGGGGCTGTACCGCCCGGTCAGCGTTCCTGAAAGCCCCGCGGCCGGCTGGCCGAACAGGTATTGGGCATCGACCTGCACGATGGGCTCATCCATCAGTCCATAGCGCGGCTTCCGCGATGCAGCGTGCAGTTCGATGCGTGCCGGCACGAATGCCTCGACAAGGGCCGTGGTCGAGGCCAGCGCATCGGCATCGCCGGGCAGGGCGAGCTCGAAGCGGTAGCGGCCCACCTGCGCATCCTCGCGCGGCGTGAAGCGGAAGTGGAACATGCCCTGCATGTCCGGGTCGGCCAGAATGCTCTGCCGCATCACCGTGCGGCCGTCGGGCCGCTGAATGCGCATCTCCAGCGGCAGCGGCGGTGCCAAAGCGCCGTCGGCCTGGCGCAGCAGGCCGGTCAGGTGGACCGCATCGCCGGGCCGGTAGACGCCGCGCTCGGTGTAGAGCATCGCCTGGTAGTGCCGCGGCCAGGGCTCGCCGGCGCGCTGGCCCGGATCGAGGTTCCAGTGCCGCCGGTCGGTGCGGAGGAAGGTGATGTCATCGCCACGCTGTGCCGTGACCACCCAAGGCGGGCCGTCGGGGTGGTTGTCCGGGATGCTCATCCGGGCAAGGCCATCGCCATCGGTCCGCGCGGCGGCCAGCACCTGGTTGTTCTCGCTGATGGCCCGCACCTTCGCACCGGCCACGGGCCGGGCATCGCCCAGGTGCGTGACCCACACCAGCATGCCATCGGCATCGCGATGGGTCGTCACCGCCAGGTCGGTGAGTGTCACCACCGCGCTGCCGCGGGCCCAATGACGGTTGGTGGCGCGTGCGGTGATGTGATAGATGCCGGGGCTGGGTTGCTCGGTGTCCAGAAGCTGTCGCACATCCAGCGCGATGGTGTGCTGTTGGTTGCGTTCCAGGTCCAGGTCGATCGTGCGCGACACCGCCCGCCGCGCGGTGCGACGCTCATCCTGCCCGGCCAGGTGGGCGATGAGGTTGTGACCGTGTACGCGCGAGGCGGTCACCTCCAGTGCCTCGACGTTGACCACCTCCATGTCCAGCAGCAGGTTGCCGCCGGGCATCAGAAAGCCCTGGCGCAGGGGGAAGCTCAGCGAAGGCGACCGCTCGGGCACGGTGAACGTGACCGCCTGATCGCTGCCCAGCACGCGGCCATCGCGCGCCAGCAGCGAGCCGCAGAGGGTGGCCGTGTAGGTCACCCCGCTGACAAAGTCGCCCTCGAGTTCGATGCTGAAGGGCGAACCCCGCCGCGCACGCAACCGCTCGACCGCCGGCTGCATCCGCGGCAGGGGCAGGTCCCCGGCGCCGTCCAGGGCCGCGTTGAACCGGAGCGAGACGGCCATCTGCCCGCCGCGGCCGCCCTGGCGCACCCACGCGCGGGTGGCGGCGAACGGCTGCTGGACGTTGAGCGAGAACTCGGCCGCTACTTCCAGCCCCAGCGCCCCGCTGCGCCCGGTCAGCCCCGGCTTCACACGGATCGTCAGCTTGCGAGACGGCGCGTTCAATGCCCGCACCACCAGTTCCTCACCGCTTTCGCGGCTGAGCAGCGCCGGCCGGCGGGTCTGCCCCGTGTCGGTATCGAGCACCTCCAGGTGCCCGGCCAGAGCATCGGGCTCGACCGGCTGGTTGAACCGCAGCGCGAACGTGACATGGCGATGATCGCTCGAGCGAAGCTCGCAACCGACCACCTCCAGCGCCCGCGTGCGCACCGTAAAACGGTCCGGCCCGCGGACAGCGCGGCCGAGGATGCCGTGCAGATCGATCGCCGGCCGGATCGCGTACTCCTGGCCCGGCGGGAGCGGACGCTCCAGCAGGAACGCAAGCTCGCGCTCGCTCTGCCAGCGCCAGTGCCCCGGCGGCAGTGGGTCGATCGCGAACGGCGCCCGATCAGGCGCCCGACCCACCTGCCCGGCATCCGCCACCGGCCGGTCGAACCGCAGGATCAGCCGATCCATTTCCTCTGAAAGGTGAGCCTCCGCCCCCGGAAGTCGAGCCCCCGCCCCCCAATGTTCGGCCCCGTCGAGAAGCTCCGAGCCGGCCGCGCTGAACACCGCCACCTGCACATCCCCCAGGGGCCCATCGACCGCCCCCTTCCCGGGCGAGAGCGCACCCGTCCCGTCCGCACGCGGCCCGCCCTCCGGTTGCAGGCTCCGGTGAATCAGCCCCAGCCCGACCACGTTCACGATCAGAAGCACAACAGCGAGCAGCCAGAACCGTAGCGGCACCTGACGCATCGGCCACCTCCCTGTGACTTGCGGGGCACCGGCCCGGGCATCCATACCCGGACCCGGCCAGACCGGGCTCGAGAACGCCGACACCCCTGCGGATGGCTACTTGTCAGTTTACCCGCGACGGGCGTGAAGGCACCACACCATTTCTTGCGGGGGATAGCCGGTGGATAAGCGCATCAGGAGAATCCGGGGGGTCCCGAGCCGATTGCTGTCGCAAGCCATCCCTGCGGTTCACAGGGCTGCCTCGGGGCCGGTCCGCGAGGCAGCATGACACGCATCGCGGGTCGGTGACCGGGCCTTGACTCCCCTCTCCCTCCGGGAGTCGCTCATGCGGCTTCGCCGCACCCACGAGGATGGAGACCGCGGCTGGCTCTTCTCCCCTCTCCCACCGGGAGAGGGGCCGGGGGTGAGGGCAGATTCGGAC